>CAUJKI010000150.1 GCA_963205015.1 Pseudomonadota bacterium | reverse complement strand
GTACAGGCGAACCTTGAAGGCCTGCAAGAGCTCTATGACGAGGGCGGTATCCATAGAGCCATCGCCACCGCCGGTCGCGACGATCCTGGTGCCGGCGCCGAGGCGCTCGCACAGCTCATCACCAACGAGCTCGCAACGGCGCACGCCAGCCTAACTGCCGTTGCTGGCATCCGCTCACCATTCAACGACGACCGCGCCGCACAGCGCATCATTGCGATCGGATTTCCGCTCAAGAACGCGAGGACGACCGCGGCCTCTCTGCTGGCCGGCGCCGCCGGCCTGCCCATTGGGTTCAATGCATCGGATGGCGACTGAGATGGCGATTGATCGAAGGACATTCCTGACTGGATCGAGTGCTCTTGCCGCCTGGTCAGTGAGCCCCGCCATAGCTCGTGTGGATCCCTCATCGCTCTATGCCGCTGCCCGACGCGGACCGGATGGACAATACTCCGCCGCGATCTTCTCGCCCGATGGCCAGGACATCAACGCCGTCACCCTTCCCGCCCGCGGACATGATCTCGCACTTTGCCCGGCCTCAGGGCGCTGCGTCGTCTTTGCACGCCGCCCCGGCAACTTCGCCATTGCCTTCCGCGCCGACAAGAGCGAGCCGCCGCTGAGTTTCGAGGCCCCGGCAGACCGGCATTTCTATGGACATGGCGTATTCTCGCGCGATGGCCGGCTCCTCTACACGACAGAGAATGACTTCGAGGCGGGACAGGGCGTCGTCGGCATCTACGATGCGACAAATGCATTCCGCCGGATCGGGGAGTTCGCTTCCTACGGCGTTGGGCCGCACGACATGGCGTTGCTCCGGGAAGGGCGCGTCCTCGTCGTCGCCAACGGCGGACTGAGAGAGCATCCGGATTTCGGCGGCGGCCGACGCGTGCTCAATCTCGAGGCGATCGAGACGTCGCTCGCCTATATCGACGTGGCGACGGGCGACCTGCTCGAGCGACATGCGATCCCGGCGGGTGGCGCGCTTTCGCTTCGCCATCTCGAGATCGGCCAGCACGATACGGTGGTGCTCGGCGCCCAGATCGTGAGCGGCGCGCCGGGAGCGGAGATGCGCACGCAATCCCTGATCTATCGTCATCGCAGGCAAGCGCCGCTCGTCGCCACCGAGCTGCCGGGCGAGGCTGAGGCGGCGCTCTCAGGATATGTCAGCTCGGTATCCGTCGATTGCGATGGCAGCATCGCTGCGGCGACATCGTCCAAGGCCGGCGCGGTTGTAATCATGGATATCGCGACCGGCAGGCTCCTCGCCATCAAGAAACTCGAAGACGTCTCGGGCATCGCGGGCGCCACTCACTCAGGAGACTTTCTCGTCACCAGCGGCACGGGCATCATTGCGACCGTCGCGGCCTCCGATGGGCCGGCTTTTCATTCCGCGGCGCCTCATTGGAGCTGGGACAATCATGCCGTGCGCGTCTACCGCTGAAGCGGCGCTCCTCTCTCAGGTCGCCGAGCTGGGGCTTGACGAGACTGTGCGCTGATCTGCAGCCATCAGCTCCGCGCCTACGGCTGAGGTGTCGAGCAATCGGGACTGCGCGAGCTCGCCCACCGCCTCCAGAATTGGATAGGCCACCGAGGTCAGGTGCGAGTTGATGCGCTTGAGATCGCGCACGATATCCAGATGGATCGAGCTCGTCTCGATCGACTGCGCACGTCCCTCTCTGAGACGCGAGAAGTGCCGGTCCGTAGCCTCGAACTCGGCCGTGCGCACGGTGGTCTTCTCGCGCAGCAGGCGCCGCGCGAGCGCCACGTCACGGGTCGCGAACACATTGAGCGCAAGCCGCATGTGGTCGACAACCTGACCATGGAACTTGCGCAACTCGGCGGCGCCTTCGGGCGAGAAAGCGTAGCGCTTCTTGATCTTCTTGGCCGCGAGCTCCATCAGGTTCTTGTCGATGATGTCGCCGATGTGCTCAAGGTTCGTGGTGAAGGTCAGGATCTCGACATAGCGGCGGCTGTCCTCCTGGCCCATGTCGGCCTTCGAGGCGCGGATCAGGTACAGCTTGATAGCCTCGTGCAGCCCGTCGACCTCGTTGTCCGACCGCTCGACATCGCGTACGGCCTTGATGTCCGATCCCTCGATGACCGGCAGCGACCGCTTCAGCATCTCGAGCACGAGATCACCCATGACCAGGGTCTCGCGCATGGCACAGGCGAGCGCCTCCGATGGCGTGTCGAGCACGCTCGGATCGAGATGGCGCGGCGTACTGCGGTCGGCGTTGGCCACCGGATCCGGCAGCATCCATGTCGCAAGCCTGGCCACGTATTCGAGAATTGGCATGGCCAGCACGGCGAGGGCAAAATTGAAGGCGAGATGGAAATTGACTGCAAGGCGTGCGGCGTCGGGCGAGACGGCCGCCATGGCATCCGCAATCATCGGCGTGAAGGGCATGGCAACGACGACACACGCCGCCCTGACGATCAGATTGCCGAGCACGACCCGGCGGGCCGCGGCTGCCGAGCCCGAAAGCGCCAGGAAGGGCACGATGGCACCGCCGAGGTTTGCCCCGAGCACGAGCGCCACGGCAAGCCGACCGTCGATCACGCCACCGCCGGCCAGCGACATGACGAACAGCACCATCGCGAGACTCGAGTGCGCAAGCCAAGTCATGGCAGCGGCCACGAGGACGGCCAATAGCGGGATCTTCTCGGTGCCGAGCGACGAGAGCACGAGATGCAGGATCTGGCTGTCGCGCAGCCCGGCCGAGACCTGACTGATGATCGTGAGGCCAAGCAGCATCA
>CAUJKI010000149.1 GCA_963205015.1 Pseudomonadota bacterium | reverse complement strand
GATCAGCAAAAAAGGTTTGGCCGGGTGTCGCAGCGAGACGGATCATTGCGTCGGTGAGCTGGATCTCGTTGCCGGCGCCGCGCTCCTGCTTCGCGAGCAGGTCGAAGATCTGCGGCTGCAGGATGTAGCGACCGGTGACATGCAGATTCGATGGCGCGGTGCCCTTCGGCGGCTTCTCGATCATGCTCGTGATCTTCGAGACCTTGGCCGCGCGATCCTCGACGCCGACGATGCCGTACATGTGCGTCTGGTCCTCCGGGACAGGTGCCACCGCGATGTGATTGCCGCCGTGCTGGTTGTAGGCCTCGATCATCTCGGCGAGGCAGGGCTTGTCGGCATGATGGAGCATGTCGGGAAGCAGCACCGCGAAGGGCTCGTCGCCGACGATGTCGCGCGCACACCACACGGCATGGCCGAGACCGAGCGGCGCCTGTTGACGCGTGAAGCTTGCCTCGCCCGCAGCCGGCAGCTCGGACATGAGCTGGTCGAGCTCGGCCTTCTTGCCGCGGTCTGCGAGCGTGCGCTCGAGCTCGTACTGGCTGTCGAAGTGGTCCTCGATGACACCCTTGTTGCGCCCCGTGACGAAGACGAAGTGCTCGATGCCCGCTGCCCGCGCCTCGTCGACGACGTGTTGTATGACGGGGCGATCGACAACCGTCAGCATCTCCTTCGGCACGGCCTTGGTGGCCGGCAGGAAGCGCGTGCCGAGCCCTGCAACGGGGAAAACGGCCTTCCGAATGGGCTTCAGCGGGGTCGTCATAGGGGCGTGCTCCGAGAAACTGGTTGGCAAGTCAAAGGAATAATCATGGCCGCCTTTTAGCATCGACAGTATGAACAGCGGCAACTAAGTCATTCCATGCTTACGCGGTAAACATTTCTAGCCCCCGATCGCTCCATCGACCGAAAGGCATTCTGTCCTATGAGCATCCTGGTGACGGGCGGCGCCGGCTATATCGGCAGCCACATGGTCCTGGCGCTGACCGACGCCGGCGAGCGCGTGGTGGTGCTGGACAATCTCTCGACGGGCTTCGGCTGGGCGGTCGATCCACGTGCCACCCTTGTGGAGGGCGATACCGGCGACGAGGCGCTGGTTACCAGCTTGCTCAAGGCGCACGCGGTCGAAGCCATCATCCATTTTGCCGGATCGATCGTCGTGCCGGATTCGGTTTCCGATCCGCTCGGCTACTACCTCAACAATACCGTCAAATCACGCAGCCTGATCGCCTCGGCAGTCGCGGCGGGTGTGCCGCATTTCATTTTCTCGTCAACGGCCGCCGTGTACGGCAATCCGGCCGTGACGCCCGTCCCCGAGGATGCCGAGCTCAGGCCCATGTCGCCCTACGGCTCGTCCAAGCTCATGACGGAGATCATGCTGGCGGATACCGCGCGGGCGCATCCGCTGCGCTATGCGGCGCTGCGCTATTTCAACGTTGCCGGCGCCGATCCCGCCGGGCGCTCCGGCCAGTCGACGCCGCGGGCGACGCACCTCATCAAGGTCGCCTGCGAGACGGCCCTCGGCAAGCGACAGCACATGGACGTCTTCGGCACGGACTATCCAACGGCCGACGGCACCTGCATCCGCGATTACATCCACGTTACGGACCTTGCCGCGGCACATATGGCGGCGCTGAAGCACCTCCGCGGCGGTGGCGCCAGCAGCATTTTCAACTGCGGGTATTCCAAAGGTTACTCGGTGCTGCAGGTGATCGAGGCCGTGAAGCGCGTCTCCGGGGTCGATTTCGCGGTGCGTCTCGCCGCGCGCCGGCCCGGTGATCCGGCCTCGATCGTGGCCGCCTCGGACCGGATCCGCGCGGAGCTTGGCTGGGTGCCGGCACACGACGACCTCGACCGGATCGTCACTCAGGCGCTCGCCTGGGAACGCCATCTCGCGCGCCGCAACGCGGGCGCCTGATCGCGCCCACACAGCCCCAAAATGGCCCGGTTCGGCTGGCCTCTCTCGACTATGATGGGCCGTTGAGTCGGCACCGGGGAGAGGACAGGCGTTGCGCGCCAGCGGAATGACAGGGTGGTATCTGGCTGCGGCAATGGCCATCGCTGCGGGCCTGCTGCTCGCCGTTGCTTCCACCGGCCCGGCCAACGCCCAGGGGCGCCCTTCCTTCCGCGTATGGCTCGAAAGCTTCTGGCCCGAGGCGCAAGGCGCTGGCATCACCCGCGCTACATTCGATCGCGCCTTCGATGGCCTCACACCGGATCTCTCGCTCCCCGACCTCGTGCTAGCGGAAAAACCTGAAATGCGACCGCCCGCGCAGGCCGAGTTCAGCCGCACGCCCGAGCAGTACATCAACCGCGAGCAGATCATGCGGCTCGCCCGCCAGGGTCGTGAGCTCGCCGAGCGTCACAAGGCGATCCTCGACCGGGTCGAAGCCGAGATCGGCGTCGATCGCGCCATCGTGCTCGCGATCTGGGGGCGCGAGACGGCCTTCGGCGGCCATCGCCCGCGCCATGACGTCATTCGCGTGCTCGTGACGCAGGCCTACGCCGGCCGCCGCCAGGACCTTTTCCGCACCGAGCTGATCCATGCGCTGCGCCTCCTGCAGGACGGCATCGTCGAGCGCGATGCCATGCGCGGCTCCTGGGCGGGCGCCATGGGTCTCACGCAGTTCATGCCATCGGAGTTCTATGGCTCCGGTGTCGACCTCGATCATGACGGCAAGCTCGATCTCTTCGGCTCGACGGCCGACGCACTCGGCTCGGCCGGAAAGCAGCTCAAGCAGAAGGGCTGGGTCAAGGGCCTCCCTTGGGGCATCGAGGTCAATCTCGGCGGCAAGGTTGATTGCGCGCAGGAGGGGCCGGCCAACAGTCGGACAATCGGAGAGTGGGCGAAGCTCGGCATTACGCGCGCCGACGGCAAGCCTTTTGCCCGCGCGCTCCTCGAGCATCAGGCCTATCTCATGTCACCGGCCGGCGCCTTTGGTCCTTCGTTTCTGGCCACCGAGAATTTCAAGGCCATCCGGGCTTACAACATGTCCGACCTCTATGCCGTCTTCGTCGGGCACCTCTCCGACCGCATTGCCGGAGGGTCGGACTTCAAGACCCCCTGGCATCAGGTCCGCCAGCTCCCCGATCACGAGATCGCCGAGATCCAGGAGCAGCTCAAACGGCGGGGGGCTGCTATCGACAAGATCGACGGAAAGATCGGTTCGAATACGCGCTGGCAGATCGGGCAATATGAGCGCAGTGTGCGCCTGAAGGTCGGCTGCTGGCCGCGCCAGGAAGTGCTGGAGCATCTTCGCAGAGGGGTTGCCGATGGGCGGTAACGGGCTGAGCGCAGGCCGCGCCCGCAGGATGCCATGGACGGCATTCGGCATCGTCGTCGCGCTGTGCGCCGCCTTCCTCACCGAAGCCTCGCAGAGTCCTGCGCGGTCGCAGGGCCCGGCGCTTTCGACGAGCTACATCACACCCTTCCCGGAGAACGATACCTACCGGCTGGAAGTGTGGGGCGACGTGCTCGCGGAAGGACTGCTCTCCGGCCTCGTCGAACAGCTCGCCGACGAGCCGCGCATCTCCGTGCAGCGACGCCACCGGCCCATGCAGAGCCTGATGCGGGCGAGCTTCGAGGAGGATATCGGCGAGATCGTCAGCGAGGTCGCGCGCAGCAACGCCCATATCGTCGTCGTGCTCACCGGCCTCAACGACCGCGTGCCGGCGCGCCTTCCCAACGGACGCCGGCTACCCGTCGGATCGGAGCCCTGGCAGCAGGAGTACGGCCAGCGCGTCGATCGCCTCATGCGCGCCTTCAAGGCCCAGCGCATTGCCGTCTACTGGGTCGGCCTGCCGATCATGCGCAGGCCCGACGTCAACGAGGACGTGCAGGCGATCAACGGCATCCTGCGCGAGCGCGCCTATGCGGCGGGTCAGAAGATGATCGACGTCTATGCCGCGACCGGCAATCAGGACGGCCGTTACGATGCCTATGGCCCTGACATCAGCGGCACGAACCGCCTGCTGCGCCAGGGCGACGGCATCACGTTCACGCAGGCCGGCAATCGCAAGCTCGCCCACTTCGTCGAGCGCGAACTCAAGCGCGATATCGTGCAGGCACGTGCTCAGCGCGCGATCCCGCTGGCGGGTAGCGAGGCCGAGCAGCGCCTCGTCAGGCCGCAACGCCAGACACCTGCCGCAGCACCGGCGCGCGCGGCGACAGCTGCGGCCCCTGGGAAGGCGAACACGGCCCCGTCGCGACCGGCGGCGCAACCCTCGGAAGGCGACCTCAAGGCGGACAACAGCCGCATTACCCTGCCGGATGCAGGAGCCTCCGGCCGCCAGGAGACCGCGACCATCGATCTGCCGCGTCCCGCGATCCCGGGAAGCCTCATGGCGCTCCTGGCCCGGCGCACGGCCAGCGACCGCACCAGCCAGCCGGGCGAAGTGCTGGTCCGCGAGATCCCCGGCGGCCTGACACTCTCGCGCACGATCTCGATGGCGGCCACCCCGGGCACCGTGCAGCGCCGCGCGCTGCCGAGCCAGACGCCATTCTTTCGCGTGCTCGTGAAGGGCGAGCGACTCGAACCCAAGGCCGGGCGCGCCGACGACGTGGCATGGCCGCCCATCTCTCAGCCGGCGCCGGCCAGTCCGTCAGCAACACCTGCAGCAACGCAGCCTGCGACACCCGAGCCGGCAGTGGCGCCGCGTCCCGTGCCACGGCCCGGCGCGCGGTAGTTCGCGCCCCCCCGCACTAGTCGCTACACGCCAAGCCGTGCTCGCGCATGACATGCAGCATGGCGCGCTCGGCGAGCGCCGTGATCGTCAGCAGCGGATTCACGCCGAGCGAGCGCGGGATGATGGCACCGTCGATGACGTGCAGCCCAGCGTGCACGGCACCCGCACCCTTGCCAACCGTTCCGTCGAACACACGGCCGGCATGATCGACGACGCCCGAGGTGCGGTCCGCACCCATGGCACAGCCACCGAGCGGATGCGCGGTTGCCGGCTGGTTTCCCATGACGCTGCCCGCGAGCGGATTCTTGACGTAGCTGCCACCAACCTTGCCGACGAGCGCGGCGAGCGCGGTATCGAGCCGCTGGTAGACGGCCTCGTCCTTGGCATTGGGCCAGGCGAGGGCGAGCCGATCGCCATCCAGGTGGAAGCGACCGCCCGCGGTGTCGTGGGAGACGGCGAAGAACGTCTGAAGGCCCGCGAAGGGTCCTTTGTAGACGCCGCTGACAAGGCTCTGCAGCGCGCCGAGCAGGCGGCCATTGGGCACGAACATCACCGGCAGCACCGGCGCCAGCGCCGATGGCAGCACGCCTTCCTGGATCGTCACCGACTGCGCGAGGTCATCATGATCGACGATCTCGAGCTGACCAGAGACCGCGGCGCCGACATTCATGCCGTCGATCTTCGCGGGATGGCCCACACCGATCGCATTGACTGGCACCTTGGCGCCGTAGCCGAAGGCGATGATGTCGCCATTGGCCGAGAAGCGCGCGCCGAGACGGTCCGAAAGCGCGAGCCCCTTGGCACGCGAGCGGAGCAGGATCTCCGTCGAGCCGAGCGTGCCGGCCGCGAGGATCACCATGTCGGCGGAAAGGCTGAGTGTCTGACCGTGGCCTGCGCCTGGCTTGTCCACGCGCTCGATGTACACCTGCCAGCCGCCGCCCGGTGCCGGCATGACATGGCTCACGCGTCCGTGCGTGAAAAGCTCCGCACCATGGCGCACCGCCTCTGGGAGATAGGTCAACGCGACCGTATTCTTGGCGCCGACATTGCAGCCCGCGCAGCAGTCGCCGCAGCGCGTGCAGGCAGCCTGGGCAATGCCAGCGGGGTTGATGGTCTCGGCGAAGCTGACGACGACCTCGGGCGCGACGGGCGTCGCGCCGAGAGCGGCGCTCGCGGCCTCCAGCGCCTTGTATTTCGTGAGTGTTGCGGCGTCAGGATCGCGCGCGGGCCTCAGCCAGCGGCGCGCGCGCGCATAGCCCTCGTCGATGAGCCCGTCCTGGCGAAGCTGTCCGGGCCATGCGGGATCCGCGAAGACGCGCGCATCGGGTCTCAGCGCCACGCCGGCATTGACGAGCGAACCGCCGCCGAGGCCGCGGCCGACGAGGACATGCATGTCCTCGCCGATGCGCACATCGAAGAGCCCGGTCTCGGAGCCCATGGACATCCGCGCGCCGGTGACGCGCATCTCGTGGCGCATGTCGGGAAAACGGCTCGGGAATTCGCCGGTCACGACCTCGCGGCCGCGCTCGATGACGGCCACGCGCTTTCCGGCTCGGGCGAGGCGCATGGCCGAAACGCCGCCGCCATAGCCCGAGCCGACGACGATGACGTCGTAGCGCGACTTAACATGATCGAGAGAGCGGGCGAGCCGGGTCATGGGCGCATGGCTCGCGTGCGCGGCACGCGGCAGCACCGTCTGCGTGACATCAATGCGCGATCCCCCTGGCGCATCCGACCTTCACGAGTTGATTGCTCAGTCCTTGCGGGTGCCGAGCCCCATCTTCTTGGCGAGTTGCGAGCGCGCGGCGGCATAGTTCGGCGCCACCATGGGATAGTCGTTCGGTAGCTTCCACTTCGCGCGGTATTCCTCGGGCGAAAGCTTGTAGTGGGTCCTCAAGTGCCGCTTGAGCGACTTGAAGCGCTTTCCATCCTCGAGACAGATGATGTAGTCGGGCGTCACCGAGCGCTTGACAGGAATGGCGGGCTTCAGCTCCTCGCTGTCGACCACAGGCTCGTGGTTCGAGGCCCGGTTCAAGGCGTCGTGCACGTCGCGGATCAGCGACGGCAGATCGGAGGCGACGACCGTGTTGTTGCTCACATACGCGGAGACGATCCTGGCGGTCAGGTCAACCAACTGATTTGCGCCATTGATTTCCATTGGGGTCGTCTCCTATCGTCTCGCGACGTCTCTGCGGCGCCGACGCCCGTCCGGCTGCTCCGACATCACCTGAAAAATCGCCGGCCTGTGCAAAGTCCATGACCAGAGATCGCCAATACTCCACTTCGGTCAGAATGGCAATTGCAGCGCACAATATAGTAAAAGCTGTATTCTCACCAATATCTCGATCCGATGTTGCTGCATTTTCCACCAGCTTTCACGCATTTAGGTGCCCTCTTGCTTGCAGTCATCCGCTAAGGCCGCCTGCGTGCGGGCCGCGGCGGTCGCTGCCGGGCACACAATGTTGACCGCGAGGGCGCTGGCGCGGCCTCTTGAATTGGTCCAGACTGTCCTCATCTCAACAACAGGCAGGACTGCGAGCGACCCTTGATGCGGGGCGCCGGAGGTCCACCGCAATCAGCATCAACGGCACCCCACAATCAGCGCCAGAACCAGCAAAGGAGCGGGTCATGTCCGACACCAGCACGCGCCCTGACAAGGTCCTCAAATCGGACGCGGAATGGCGGAAGGAACTCTCGCCGGAGCAGTACCACGTCACCCGCCAGCACGGCACGGAGCGCGCCTTCACGCATCCCTACAACGCGCTCAAAGCGGCCGGCATCTACAAGTGCGTGGCGTGCGGCGAGCCACTGTTCGCCTCCGAGACCAAATACGATTCCGGCTCCGGCTGGCCGAGCTTCTACCGGCCGATCGCCGCCGAAGCCGTAGCCGAGCACGAGGACCGCTCGCTGTTCATGCGCCGCGTTGAAGTGCGCTGCGCACGCTGCGACGCCCATCTCGGCCATGTCTTCGAGGACGGACCCGAGCCGACGGGCCTGCGCTACTGCATCAATGGCGCGGCCCTCAAGCACGAGCCGAAGTAAATATCCGCGCAGGGCCCGATCGCCCTTCCACGAACTGCAAGACCTCGTTCCGCGCCGGGTCCCGCACCCGGCGCGGCATCATTTGAGCTACGAGAGGCGCCGCGCG
>CAUJKI010000148.1 GCA_963205015.1 Pseudomonadota bacterium | reverse complement strand
GGAGACGGCCAGTATCATTCGTTCGCACGGCGGCGTATGCGAGGCACTCGAAGCCGATGTCACATCCGGCTCGAGCGTTCGCGAGACGGTGGAAGCCGCGAGCAAGATGTTCGGCCGCATCGATATCCTTCACAACAATGTCGGCATTACCCGCATGGGTAGCATTGTCGATGTATCGGAGGAGCAGTGGCATGAAGTCGTGGACGCCAACCTTACCGGTACTTTCTTGACGTGCAAACACGTCATCCCCTTCATGCTCGCTCAGAAGAAGGGTGCGATCGTCAACATATCGTCCGGTGCATCGCTGCGGATCAACCAGTACCCTTATGTTTCCTATTCTGTTGCCAAGGCCGGTGTGAATCACCTTACGAGATCCATTGCGGTCCAGTACGCCCGGCAAGGCATTCGGGCCAACGCCGTTCTCCCCGGGCTCATCAATACGCCGATGGTGTACGCGCAGATCTCCGGTCAGTACGCCAGCATCGACGCTATGGTCGCTGCAAGGGATGCGGCCAGCCCGACGGGCAAGATGGGTCGCCCATGGGATATCGCATATGCAGCGTTGTTCCTCGCATCAGACGAAGCGCAGTACGTCAACGGCGTGTGCCTTTCGGTGGATGGGGGCAAATCCGCTCAGTCTAGCTGATCGAAGTTCTGGAGCCGACGTGACGGGCAACTCGTCAGTCGAAAGCAAAGCACAGGGAGAAAACGATGCAGTTGAAATCTGGACGCAGATCGGTGCGAGCAGGGCTTATGCCCCTTCTGGCAGGCCTGCTGGTCTTTGCGCTCCTGCCGACGGTGGCCATGGCGCAGCAGGTAAGATTGCGCTTGGTGACGTTTGCGACACCCAATACCCATTGGCACCAGACTGCAACACGCTTCAAAGAGCTGGCGGAGAGCAAGTCCGGCGGAAAGATTCGGATGACGCTCGATCACTCGGGTGCAACGGGGGATTGGCCTCAGGTCATCGAGTCGGTTCTCATTGGTACGACGGATATTGTGCTTGAGAGCATCGGAACGCTGGATCGATATACGACGATTGCCGGCGTCGAGTCCTATCCTTACCTCGTCAAGGACATCGAGCATTTCAAGAAGGTCTACTATGGACCAATTGGGAAAGAGCTCTTCAAGGCAATCTCGGATAGCAGCGGGTTTCACATTGCAGGCGCGGCCTACCGCGGCGCGCGACATCTGAGCACAAGCAAGCTTGTCGAGAATGCCGATGGACTGAAGAACATCAAGATTCGTGTTCCTCCCCTCAAGATGTACCGCCGGACGTGGGAGCTGCTTGGCACCAGCGTTGTGCCCATGGGTGTCGATGAGCTCTTTACGTCGCTGCAGCAAAAGCTGGTCGACGGCCAAGAGAACCCATTGGAGGTGCTGATCCGGCAGAAGTACTACGAGGTACAGAAGTACGTCGTCGAAACGGCCCATATCATGGGCGCCTATACCTTCATCTTCTCGAAGGCCCGCTTTAACTCGCTTTCCGAAGAGTACCGCAAGCTGCTCGTTGAAAGCGCCGAGCAGGCAACGCTTGAAGCGACCGAGCGCATGGTCAAGACCGAGGCGGCGCTGAAGGAAGAGCTGATCAAACTCGGCATGGAGTTCAAGCAGGTCGATCGTTCTGTGCTCCAGGCTAGGTTGGCGCCGCTGCCGAACGACTTCCCTGAGCTCGCGACATGGGTGAAGCGCATTCAGGATTCTGCAAAATGAATGTGACCGAGCGGCAGGCGCGCTTCAAACGTCTCGCTCAGCGCGCTGAGCGGGCCATCGAGGTCGTGAGCGGCCTGTTGATGCTCGTCATCGTCATCTGCCTCCTATGGCAAGTGTCGGGGCGCTACCTCTTCGGTCGCGCTCCATCATGGACCGAGGAGCTTGCGACAATGCTCATCATCTGGGTGGCGATGCTCATGGCGGGAGCAGTGCTGCGGCGTGGCGGCCATATCTCAGTCACCACGCTTATCGATAACGTGGAAGGCGCCCCCAGAAGATGTCTCCTCCTCCTTCGCGATCTCATAGTTGTCGTGTGCTGCGGGTTCCTAGCGTGGCACGGGTATCGATACGCGATGTTGATGGGTGTGAAGCTAACGCCAGCGCTGGAGATATCTGCGACCTGGACTTACATCGCACTGCCGATAGGCATGGCGTTCGTCATTGTGATGCTCGTGATTTCTCGGCTTGCCGGCGCCCCTTTCGCCAGCGAGCGTGACATTTCGGAGGCCGAGAAAGATGATTGGTGATCACATGATCGAGATCGTTACTGCCGTGCTTGTTCTGGCACTCATGCTCGGAGTGCCGGTCGTCTTCTCGCTGGGGATGGCGGCGCTCGCGGGCGTTCTAATTCTCGAGACCATTAATCCGGCCATCATGCCTCAACAGATGCTGCAAGGCATCAGCCGGACGACATTGCTCGCGATCCCGTGTTTCCTGCTAGCTGGCGATATCATGACGGTGAGCGGAATGACGGACCGCCTGATTCGCTTTGCGAACGGCCTGTTCGGACGTTTTCGTGGCGGACTTGCTTATTCGAATGTCTCGGCGTCGGTGTTGATGGCTGGTGTTTCCGGGTCGGCCATTGCCGATACGAGCGCCATCGGCCGCGTCATGATCCCTGCCATGATCAAGGAAGGCTACGGCCGCGGCTTCTCTGCCTCGCTGACCTCGACGGCAAATCTCATCGGCCCGATTCTGCCACCATCGATCACCTTCATTCTCATCGGTGTCCTGGCGGAGCTCTCGATCACCCGGCTCTTTCTGGCGGGAGTCGTTCCCGGCTTCTTGTTCGCCGCTGTGATGGCCATAGTCGCCGGGCGCATTAGCATTGCTCGCAACTATCCCATTCACGGCAAGGTGTCTGGTGCTGAGATCTGGGCGCGCTTCAAATCGGCCGGCTTGGCGTTGGCGATGCCTGTTCTGATCGTGGTCGGGATTCGATTTGGTGTCTTCAACGTAACGGAATGCTCTGCGTTCGCCGTCGCCTATGCATTCTTCGTGGGGGCATTTGTCTATCGAACGCTAACGCCGAAGCTGATGCTGGAGGCGCTTACCCGTACGGCAAACACAACGAGCATCATCTTCGTGATCCTTGCCGGCGCGCAGGCCTTGGCATGGCTGCTCGCTTACGAGCACGTTCCTCAGGTAGTTGCCGAACTGATGCTGACGCTGACGGAGAATCCCTGGATCATTCTTCTGATCATCAATGTCTTCTTATTGCTGGTGGGAACATTCATGGAGCCCGGGCCGTCGATTGTTATCCTCATTCCGGTACTCTACCCTGTGATAGTGCACTTCGGCATCGATCCCATCCAGTTCTCGGTGATCATGGCGATGAACCTCGTCATCGGCATCATTACCCCGCCCGTCGCAGTGTCACTGGCCATAACGGGATCGATCGCAAAATGCCCCAACAGGGAGCTGATCCGTGAGCTCATCCCGTTCTTCCTGGCTGCGGTGTTTGTGGTTCTCCTCATCAGCTATATCCCGCAGCTCTCATTATGGCTTCCGAATTTGGTCCTAGGCCCCGGTTAGGCAGACCTCACCTCACTGTCTTTAGTGGTCCCGTTTGCTTGTGAACACTGATAGATACGACGCGGTGATTGCAGGGAAATTGCCGGCAGGTGTGGCGTTATGGGACTGGCATCACGCCGGCAAATTACGGCCTGATGTTGATGCGCATTTTGTTTTGAGCCCCGGCGCGGTTGTATTCGTCGGCCATGGGATATCCTCCCAGTAAGGCAAGCAGCGCAACAGACGCTTTAGCTACTAGAGAACTTGTCGAACTACAGCGAAATCTTCGCCTCGCGATCCAAAGCGGGCAGATTGGTATGCACCCGGGACGCCGCGAGCCGCTGACGCTGCGCGGCCCCGCCCGTGAAGCTTCGCGCAGATCTTTGGCACCTGATCCTGAACATGCGCAACGAGCTCCGAGAGCTCGATGGTACTATTTCCGTTGCGGTCTCCGCGCTTGAGCGCGAGCGCGGCGAACATCCACGTGATCGCGCGTACTCGACCGTTCGCATCGTCCGGCAGCAGGTCCGCATAGCGCTCCGCGATATGGAAGACGATCGCCCCTGACTCGAACAGGGTGAGACCGCCTTCTTCATAGGTCGGGATCTGTCCGAAAGAATGAAGTGCGCTGTACGGCCGTTCTGCACATTCGCCGAGTTTCTTTTCTGTAAACCCCGTTTCTGTCGGAAGACCTTGAGTTGGGCTTCCAGCTCCTTCTGCAGTGCCCGTTGTCAGACCGATGGGATGACTCCAAAGCCCACTTTTCACTCCTCGACGAGCTGCCTGAGGCGTTCGACCAGGATGCTCAAGTTCCATTGGCCTGTTTGGGGCAACTCAAGGCACCAGCTTTCTCGCCGCTCGCTCCGTTGGGAAAAATGTTCGTGCCGATGTCGGGATCGGCCAGCTCGGATCGTCCTCCGGGTACTTGCAGAACAACACGACGCAGGAGCCGTGCCATGATCACCATCTCCGCCTTCCGCTGGGTGCCTGAATTTGCGCGCGGGCAGGTTCGCGATCTGCGCGTCCGCTGGGCGCTGGAGGAGGCCGGACTTCCCTACAGGTCGCGCCTGCTCGAACAGGGCGACCAGGACAAGCCCAAGTATCGGCAGATGCAGCCATTCGGGCAGGTGCCGGTCTTCGAGGAGGACGGTTTCGTCCTCTTCGAGAGCGGCGCCATCGTCCTTCACATTGGTGAGCGTTGCGAGGCGTTGCTGCCGCGCGATCCGGACGCTCGTGCTCGGGCGGCGCAGTGGGTGATCGCCGCGCTCAACTCGGTCGAGCCCTATGTCGGGAATGTCGCCGACATCGACCTTTTCCATGCTGACGAGGCGTGGGCAAAGCTGCGCCGACCGGATGCCGTTCAGTTCCTGGAGCGCCGCCTCGCTAAGCTCTCCAATGCGTTGAGCGACAAGCCGTTCCTCGACGGCGATCGGTTCATGGCAGGCGATCTGATCATGTCGACCGTGCTGCGCATCTTGGACCACACTGACATCGTGAAGCGCGACGCGCGGCTCGCTGCCTATGTCGAGCGTTGCACGGCTCGCCCCGCGTTCCGGCGCGCGCTATCGGCTCAGCTTGCCGATTTCGGTCAGGACGCGGCTTAAGGCCGATTGTGAGCCGCGGGGTCGCGGAATGACCATCTTGCGGAGTGAGAAGTATCGAAGCCTCGACCAAAAAAGGAGATCACCATGAAGATCGTGACCAGCCTAAGCTTCCAGGGCCAGTGCCGCGAGGCATTCGAGTTCTACGCTAAGGTCCTGGGTGGAAAGATTACGGCGGCCTTCCCCTACGGGGACGGACCTCCGGGCATGCCGATCACCGATGAAAAGTACAAGACGTGGCTGATGCACTGCTGGCTTGAGGTCGGCGATCAGGCGCTGATGGGCGCCGACATGGACGTCGGCTGGGCGCGCAACATCGACAAGCCCAAGAATGGCTTCGATGTCACGCTGCATACCGAGGACAAGGCCCAGGGCCAGCGCTGGTTCGAACAACTTTCCGAAGGCGGCAAGGCGGTGATGCCGTTCGGCGAGACCTTCTGGTCGCCTGGCTTCGGCTCCCTGATCGACAAGTTCGGCGTCCCGTGGATGATCAACACCATACCGTCGGCTGATTGGAAGCCGCCGCAGGGCTGATCTCGATCGATGGAAGGTCATATCTGGAGCCGCCTCCCGCGTCAGGCCCAAATCGTGTCGTACTTTCGGGCTCTCGCTGCCGGTCCCTTGCGATTGTTCACCAGGGCCGGCACGTTGTCTGTATTGGGGATGAGCGGCTCCATGGTGTGGCCCGTCAGATCGACTTGATTGACCTAAGCGGATTTCAGATCGGGCGCCCTCGCGCACCCGCGATGGTCATCGGGTACAAGAAGCTAACATCATGCGAGGAATGTCACGGAGCATCCCGGGGCCCGCATAGAGCACGCTGACCCGTACCACCAGTTCGCGACGCGCCATCAATCGTCCGCTGGTCGAGGTCACGACTGACGTGGTCGACACTTGGTTCGATCGCCGCTGTTGATCCTCAACAGGCATCTCAAGTCGGCCGTATCCCTGCGTGCTCTGCCAACATCAGCAGGTATCCGTCCGGGTCCTGAACAAAAACCTCACGTTGACCATGCTCCCAGTCTCCGACCTGCCGCCAAATCTCACGCGGTCCGAGATAGAGGGGCCAATTGCGCGCCGCGAGGCGTGAGAGCACTGGCTGCAACCGCTGTAGATAGATCTGAAACATTGCGCCTTGTCCGAGCGGATAGTTGAGTGGACCTGTCTCGAAGCGTCCATGGCGCTGGCAGAGCATTATTTGATGGCCCTCGGCGTGCTCCAAGTACACAAATCGCTCGGACGGCCTTTGGAAGGCGACATCGAATCCAATGATCGCATTCCAAAAGTCCAGGCTCGCATCGAGATCGTTTACGTGTAGCTCTGACACCATTTTTGCCCAGCCACTGCGGGGCACCGAGCCTAGTTCGTCAGACATCTCGCCTCCCGGGCTCTCAGCGTGGATTGGAATCGCAAGCCCACAATCATAGCGCATTCACCGGATACGAGCAGGGCCGCTTGCGGCCGAGACCCGAAGCCCATCTCCGCGTCACAGCCTCGGTTGCCGGCGTCCGCTGTTCCGACGTTCGCATCAGCAAATTGGGCTAAGCCATCTATGATGATTGAGATTGCTTCTCTAGCCACGCATCGACTTTGAACGAACCGGCTACTCTGACAACTGGCTCGTCGTCTGTCGGGAACTGAAAGCCGGCAAGATGCGCGTCAAAAACATTATCCCGAATATTGGGTCGGGTTGGAGCCGCATCGTTCCTGACCTGCCGCGCACGTATTTCATCGATCGGCGTATCAACGAAAACGATAGTGAAGTTCGCGCCAAACTGGTCGGCAACGGACTTGCATCGATCTCGCAGAAATCGATGAGAAAACGTGTCATCGACAACAACTGGTCGACTTTCGCGCAACTCTCGCCGAAGCCGCTCCATAGCGATTGCGCTTATGTCCTCCCATTGCGCAACACTCATGCCCTCGCCGCCG
>CAUJKI010000147.1 GCA_963205015.1 Pseudomonadota bacterium | reverse complement strand
CAGCTTCTGGGGAGGCGCGACTGATCGGCACCCCATCCCTGCTCTCGGTAAAGAATCTCTCGATCGCCATCCGTGGCGATCACGGTCCCGTCTCGATCGTGGACCAGGTCTCCTTCGACATCGCCGAGGGCGAGATCATGGGACTGGTGGGCGAGAGCGGATCGGGCAAGACCATGATCGGCCGGTCGCTGCTGAAGCTCTTCCCGACGCGGCGGGCCCATATCGCCGGCGGATCGATCAGCCTTGCCGGTCAGGACATTACGGGGCTCGACGAAGAATCGATGGTGAAGGTCCGCGGCCGCGATGCGACGATGATCTTCCAGAACCCGTCGTCGCATCTCGACCCGGTGAAGCGCGCGGGCGACCAGGTTGCCGAAACGGTGGCGAAGCGCGATGGCGTCTCATGGAACGCGGCGCGCGAGCGGGCCGGGGTGCTCTTCCAGGAAGTGGGCATCGCCGATCCGCGGCGCAGGCTCGATGCCTATCCCCATGAGCTCAGCGGCGGCATGCGCCAGCGTGTGATGATCGCCGCGGCGCTCGCTTGTCGCCCGCGACTCCTCATTGCCGACGAGCCGACCACGGCTCTCGATGTCACGGTCCAGAAGCAGATCCTCGATCTGCTTCTCGCGCTGCGCGACCGCACCGGACTGGCGATGATCCTCATCACGCATGATCTCGCCGTCGTTGCCGAATGCTGCGACACGATCGGCGTGCTCTATGCAGGCCGCCTGGCTGAATACGGCCGCTGCGCCGACGTCTTGCTGGCACCGCTCCATCCCTATACGCAGGGGCTCATCGCCTCGCAGCCGGAACTCGCGAAAAGGGGCGAGCGCCTGCCCGCCATTCCGGGCCAGCAGCCGGGCGCCGGATTCTGGCCTTCCGGATGCCGCTTCCATCCCCGCTGCGGCTTCGCCGAGCCGGAATGCACGACTGCCGCTTCCGCAATGGAGCAATCCGGCCACGAACACATCGTGGCCTGCCGGCGCTGGCGCGACCTTGCCGGCCGTGCGGTCTTGTCGGCATGACCGTGCTGGTCGGAGCGGCCGGCCTCGAGGTCCGCTACAGGACCGCCTCGCTGGTCGAACGGCTGCGCGGCAACCAGGCGGGCTTCGCCGCGCTCGACGGCATCGACCTGGAGGTGAGGCGCGGCGAGACGATCGGCATTGTCGGCGAGAGCGGGTCGGGCAAGAGCACGCTCGCCCGCGCGCTGCTCCGCTTCATTGCGCCCACGCGCGGCAAGGTGATATTCGAGGGCCGCGATCTCGCCACGCTCGATGCCGGAGCCCTGCGCAAATTCCGCTGCCAGGCACAGATGATCTTCCAGGACCCGGTCGTGGCACTCAATCCGCGAATGACGGTGCGCCAGTGTCTGGACGAGGTCCTCTACGCGCATGGCATGGGGGAGCGTTCGAAGCGTGCCGCCCGGATCGAGGAACTGCTCGACATGGTCGGGCTGCCGCCGGACCTTGCCGGCCGCAGGCCGTCGGCACTGTCGGGCGGGCAATGCCAGCGCGTCGGCATTGCCCGTGCGCTCGCCGTCAGCCCGCAGCTTCTCATCGCGGATGAGGCGACCGCGGCGCTCGATGTGTCGATCCAGGCGCAGATCCTCAACCTGCTCGCCGATCTCAAGGCGCAGTTCGCCCTCACCGTCATCCTTATCTCGCATAATCTTGGAATCGTGCGCCATGTCTGCGACCGCGTGGTGGTCATGAAGGATGGCCGGATCGTCGAGCAGGGACAAACCGAGCATGTCCTCGCCCAGCCGCGCGAGGCCTATACGCGAACGCTGATCTCTGCCGTGCCCTCGATGGCGCGCATTCACGCAAAAATGCAGCAGCGTGCAGTTTGACGCCCCTTCATTTCCGGATAGACTGCCGGGATGCTCGCCGCCCAGGGTGAAACATCCCGTTCTGTCGACGTCGACACGGCGCTCGATCAGACGATTGAAGCCGTCCGGCCGCTTGGTTTCTCCGCAGTGGCCTATGATTACTCGCCCGTGCCCGTGAGTCATGACGGCAGCCTGCTGATGCCGACCGTGCTGCGCTTCCGCGCCGCGCCGCCTGACATGGAAGGGCTATGGCGCGAAGGTTCCTATTACCGGATGGACCCTGTGCAGGATGCGGCCCTTCTCGTGTCGCGGCCGTTCCTGTGGTCCTATATCGGCCGCCAGAGCGATGTCATGGTTCGAGTGCTGCATGACCGGCACGATCCAGTGGTGGGCTATCTGCGCGACACAAGGCTGACGCTCGGCATCACCGTGCCAATCCGGCTCGCAGGCGGCGACCTCGCGACCTTCACCGTAATGTGCCGCGATCCGGACCCGAGCGCCGTCCCCGATGTCGAGCGCGTGCTCGGCGATGTGAGCCTCATGGGCCATGCCTTCCACGAGGCTGTCTATGCGGGCTTCAGCCGGGGGCAGCGGACCTGCGCGCATATCCGCCTGTCGCCGCGCGAAAGGCAATGTTTGCGGCTTTGCGCGGAAGGCCTCGCCACCAAGGAGATCGCCTATCGCATCGGGCGTTCACAGCCCACGGTGATGCTCCATCTGGCCTCGGCCACACGTAAACTTGGCGCGCGCAACCGGCTTCAGGCGGTGGCCCGGGCGGCGCATTATCGCCTGCTCGAGGCCGATAACTGACCACTCCGGCGCCCCACCTATTGAATCGAATAGCTGTCCAAGCCCGCCTGCCCAGCCTAAGGCTGGTCCATCGTTGATCGCGGCGGGGAACACCATGCGCACTCAGGAAGGCTTCGTCGAGCATGACGGACTGAGGACGTGGTATCGCGTGACCGGCGATCTGTCATCTCCGCGGCTGCCGCTGGTTATCGCCCATGGCGGCCCCGGTTGCACGCACGACTATGTCGATTCCTTCGCGGACCTCGCGGAAAGCGGGCGCGCCGTCATTCACTATGATCAGGTGGGCAATGGCCGTTCGACCCACTTGCCGGAAAAGGGCGCGGATTTCTGGGTCGTGCCCCTCTTTCTCGCCGAACTCGATGCGCTGCTCGCGCATCTCGGCATCGAGGAGCGCTATGCGCTTCTCGGCCAGTCTTGGGGCGGCATGCTGGCGAGCGAACATGCCGTCAGGCAGCCTGCCGGGCTGAAGGCGTTGGTCATCGCCAATTCTCCCGCATCCATGGAGCTCTGGGTCGCCGGCGCCGCAAGGCTGCGCAATGCCCTTCCGCAGGAAACGCTCATCACGCTCGAGCGCCACGAAGCTGCCGGCACGACCGGGCATCCGGATTATCTCGCCGCGACCCGCGTGTTCTATGACCGGCATGTGTGCCGCGTCGTTCCGTGGCCACCCGAAGTGGCGCGCACTTTCGCCGCCATCGATGCAGATCCAACCGTGTACCGGACCATGAACGGCCCGAATGAATTTCATGTCGTCGGCACGCTGCGCTCATGGTCGGTGATCGACCGACTCTCCGCCATTGCCGCGCCGACCCTCGTCTACAGAGGTGCATTCGATGAGGCGACGGAAGAGTGCGCTCAGCCCTTCCTCGATCGCATCCCGCAAGTCGAGGGTCTTGTGTTCGCA
>CAUJKI010000146.1 GCA_963205015.1 Pseudomonadota bacterium | reverse complement strand
GGCGATCCGATCATTGGCACGACGACGCGCGATGCACTCGTATCGCTCGACAAGGACCCGGCGACGAAGGCGATCGCGCTCGTTGGCGAGATCGGCGGCGCCATGGAGGAAGCAGCGGCCGAGTATGCTGCGACCATGAAGAAGCCGGTGGCCGCGTTCATCGCGGGCGCAGCCTCGCCGCCCGGCAAGAAGATGGGCCACGCCGGCGCGATCGTCATGGGCGACCGCGGCTCCTACGCCGGCAAGAAGGCGGCGCTGGAAGAGGCCGGCGTCACGGTGTGCGCGACGCCGAACGAGGTGCCCGGCGTGCTGAAGGCGCGGCTCGGGCGGTAGCGTCAGCGCCCGATCAGACGCTCGATGGCGGGGATGAGCTCGTCGTAGTGCTCGATGATGGCGTCGGGGGCGAGTTCGCGCACGTGCACATCCGTGTAGCCGAACGTCACCGCGATGACCGGGATGCCGGCGGCCTTGGCCGTGTCGATGTCCGTCCTGCTGTCGCCGACCATGATGGCGCGCTTCGGGTCGCCCCCGGCCATGCGGATCGCACCGATGAGGTGATCAGGATGCGGCTTGCAGACGGGGAAGGTGTCGCGTCCCGCCAGCGCTGCGAAGCGCGACCGTAGCCTGAGATCGCCGAGAAGCTGATCCGAGAGCGCGGCCTGCTTGTTCGTGCAGACGGCGAGACGCGCGCCCTGCGCCGAGAGGCTGTCGAGCGACGTCTCGAGCCCTGGGAAGGCATGGCTCGTCGCCGCGATGTTGGCCGTGTAGTAGGCGATGAACTGCTTGAAATGGGGGCCGGAGGCATCGACGCCAACGCTCTGCCCGTGATGCGCGAAGCCCTTGGCGATCATGGCGACGGCGCCGAAGCTGATGGCTGGCCGCAGGACTTCGGCCGGCACGACGTCGAGTCCGGCGTTCGCCATCACGTGGTTCGTGGCGGCGATCAGGTCCGGCGCTGTCTCGACGAGCGTTCCGTCGAGATCGAAGGCTACGGTCAGGTCTTGCATGAGCGGTCTTTCTTCCGATGCTTGCCCATGCAAGCAGACTGATGTAGGATGGAACATAAAGAGAACTTGCGCGATCGGTGCCTGCTCGGCCCGCAGTCGGAAAGGCCCGCTGCGATGATGCCGTGAATCTGGTGCATAAGCATCGGTTCCCGCAGGGCCCGAGTCGGTCCAGGGCTGGTTAGCGCGTACTCTCTAGTGGACGAATCGGGCTTCTGGAAGCTGACGCCATCGCGCGGCTGGTCGCGCGTGAGCGCGGCACCGGGGGCCGAGCAAGAGGAGCAAGAACATGGCCGGTTCCGTGAACAAGGTGATCCTGATCGGCAATCTGGGCAAGGATCCCGAGATTCGCCGCACGCAGGACGGGCGGCCGATCGCCAATCTGCGCATCGCGACGAGTGAGAGCTGGCGCGACAAGAACTCCGGCGAGCGCCGCGAGAAGACCGAGTGGCATTCGGTCGTGATCTTCAACGAGGCCCTCTGCAAGGTCGCCGAGCAGTACCTCAAGAAGGGCTCGAAAGTGTACATCGAGGGCGCCCTGCAGACCCGCAAATGGCAGGACCAAGCCGGCCAGGAGCGCTACTCGACCGAGGTCGTCCTGCAGGGGTTCAATGCGACGCTGACCATGCTCGACGGACGCCCTGGCGGCGGTATGAGCGACAGCGCGCAGTCCGACTACGGCTCCGACAACGGCGGCGGCTATAGCGAGCCCCCGCGCCGCTCGGGTGGCGGCGGTAGCCGTGGTGGCGGTAGCGGCTTCGACAAGAAGCTCGACGACGAAATCCCGTTCTGAGAACGGTGCCGGGACTGGACACTCAGGTGAGCGCCCATAGATAGGCGAGGGTTGCGGCGATCCCGAGAGCGGTGCGCACGGCGTGCAACCGTGCCCACTTCTCGATGGCCGAACGGGTCTCGGCATTCGCGGTCTCGTCCGTGATGTCATGCAGCCGCTTGTTTGTCGGCATGATGCCGATCAGCGTGTAGGGCCAGTTCGCGAGAATGAGGGCGGCGCCCACTGTCCATCGCCAATCGCCTGTCAGCCAGGATGCGAGAAGCCCGAGCGCGCCGGACAGCGCCGCGAGGCTGCTTTGCAGGGTGTAGCCGGCGTCGTAGCTCGGCTTCCATTGCCTCAGCAGGCTCCGGTCATCGAGCTGCAGCCGCGCCGGTTGCTCCGCGAAATTGATGTAGAACGCCGCGCCGGCGAAAGCCGCGGCGAGCACGAGCGCCAGGTGGCCGATAAGCATAAAACACCTCCTCTCCGCTCGAGGATGATGCTTTAACGCGTCAGGTGCTCCTGAGATGGCACGCGACGGCGTGTCCGTCCGCGCCCGCCTTCAACTCCGGTTTCTCGTTCGCGCACAGCGGGAGCTGGCGGATCGGGCAGCGCGTGTGAAAGTGGCAGCCCGTCGGCGGATTGATCGGGTTCGGCACGTCGCCCTGCAGCATGACGCGCTTGCGCTTCACGGTCGGGTCTGGGATCGGCACGGCCGAGAGCAGTGCCTCGGTGTAGGGATGCTTGGGATTTGTGTAGAGGTCGTGCGCGGTCGCGATCTCGACGATGCGCCCGAGATACATGACCGCGACGCGGGTCGATATGTGCTCGACCACCGACAGATCGTGCGCAATGAACAGGTACGTGAGTCCGAACTGCTCCTGCAGATCCTCGAGCAGATTGATGACCTGAGCCTGGATCGACACGTCGAGTGCCGACACCGGCTCGTCGCACACGATCAGCTTCGGCTCGACGGCGAGTGCGCGCGCGATGCCGATGCGCTGGCGCTGGCCGCCCGAGAACTCGTGCGGGAAGCGGCGCATGTGATCGGGCTGCAAGCCGACGCGCTCCAGGAGCTCGACGACACGTTCCTCGAGTGCCCTGCGGTTGGCCGAGAGGCCATGGATCACCAGCGCCTCGCCGATGATCGCGCCAACGGTCATGCGTGGGTTCAGTGAGGCAAATGGATCCTGGAAAATGATCTGCATGTCGCGGGCGACGGCGCGCAGCGCGTTCTTGCCCATGGCCGCGACGTCCTTGCCCTCGAACCACACCTCGCCCGAGGTCGGCTCAATGAGACGGAGGATGCAGCGGCCCGTCGTCGACTTGCCGCAACCGGATTCGCCGACCAGGCCAAGCGTCTCGCTCTGATCGATATGGAAGCTCACGCCGTCGACCGCGTGCACCCGATCGACCACGCGCGCGAGGACGCCCCCGCGGATCGGGAACTGCTTGACGAGATTATTCACGGTCAGCAGCGGTTTCGTCGTCACCGGCGCGGCTCCATCTGAGGACATTCGGTCTCCGATTCCTTGGGGCGTTGGCTCAGGACGTCCGATCAATCATAGAGGATGCACGCGACCTTGTGGCCGCCTTCGATCTCGCGCAGTGGCGGCTCGGCCTTGGTGCACGCATCGCGCGCGAAGCGGCAGCGGGCAGCAAAGCGGCAGCCGGGCGGCGGCTTGAGAAGGCTCGGCACCGTGCCGCCGATGGCTTCGAGCCGGACTTTCTGCGTCGCAGCCGTATCGATGCGCGGGATCGAGCGGATGAGGCCTTGCGTGTAGGGGTGGCGCGGGTTGGCGAAGAGCTGCTCGACGCCCGCTTCCTCGACGACCTTGCCGGCGTACATCACGACGACGCGCTGTGCCGTCTCGGCGACGACGCCCATGGCGTGAGTGATCAGCATGATGGCCATGCCGAACTGGGATTTCATGTCCTGCAGAAGTTCGAGGATCTGCGCTTGGATGGTGACGTCGAGGGCGGTCGTCGGTTCGTCGGCGATGAGCAGCTTCGGGTTGCACGAAAGCGCCATGGCGATCATCACGCGCTGGCGCATGCCGCCGGAAAACTGGTGCGGATAGTCGTGAACGCGCCGCTCGGGATTGGGAATGCGGACAAGGCGCAGCATTTCGATCGTGCGATCGATCGCGGCCTTGCGCCCAACGCCCTCGTGACGGCGCACGACCTCCGCGATCTGCTCACCTACGGTGAAGACCGGGTTGAGCGAGGTCATCGGCTCCTGGAAGATGATCGCGATCTCCTTGGAGCGGATGTCGTCCATCTGCTGCGTGGGCAGCGGTATGAGATCGCGGCCCTGCCAGAGGATCTGACCGCCGACGAACCGCCCGGGCGGCATGGCGATGAGCTTGAGCACGGAAAGCGCGGTCACGGTCTTGCCGCAGCCGGATTCGCCGACGACGCAGACCGTCTCCCCGCGCGAAATCGAGAGGCTCACGCCGTCAACGGCGCGCACCATGCCGTCATCGGTCTTGAAGTGTGTCTCGAGCCCCCGGATCTCGAGCAAAGGCTGGTCCATACGGTCTCCCCGATGCGCGGACGCGATTGATCTAGTGATGCATGGCCTCGAGCATGTCGCTGCCCGGATCGGTCACGTCGGCCTCATAGGACGCGGCGGGGATCGAGGGCATCGCGCAGTCCGTCGCCGATGAAATTGATGGTGAGCACGGTGAGGAAGATCGCGGCGCCGGGAAACAGTGCCCAGTGGGGCGCGAAGTCGAGGTTATCTTTGGCATCGAACAGAAGTCGGCCCCAGGTCGGAATGTCGGGCGGGAAGCCGAGGCCGAGGAAGGAGAGCGTCGATTCGGCGATGATCGCCGCAGCGACATCGATCGTGCCGGCGACGATCACGGGGCCCAGTGCATTTGGGAGGATGTGACGGACGACCTGTCTGAATTTCGAGGCCCCGAGGGCGCGTGCCGCTTCGACGAACTCCTTTTCGCGGAGCGAGAGGAACTGTGCGCGCACGAGACGGGCGACGGGCATCCAGCGCAGTCCGCCGATTACGATAACGATCAGGATGAATGTGCCGCCTTCGGGTCCGAACGTGCCCTTCAGCGCGTCGCGAAAGAGGTAGATGACCAGCAGCAGCAGCGGGAGCTGCGGCAGCGACAGGAATAGGTCCGTGAGCCACATGAGCCCGGAGCCGACCCAGCCGCGCGACATGCCGGCGACGGCGCCGATGATCGTTCCGACGAAGATCGCCACGAACATTGCAGCGAGGCCGACGGCGAGCGAGATGCGCCCGCCATAGATCATGCGCGAAAGCAGATCCTGGCCGAGATCATCCGTGCCGAAGGGATGGTTCCAGGACGGCCCCTGCAGGGTGGCGGCAAAATCGATGTGGTTGATGGGAATGCGCCAGAAGAGCGGGCCGACCAGGATAGCGAGCACCATCAGGGCGAGGATGATGGCGCTGATCACCGCGAGCCGGTGGCGGCGGAAGCGGCGCCACGCCTCGCGGGTCGGCGAGAACGTGGGGGCGCGCGCCTGCGCCTGCGCGACCGCTTCAGCGGAAGGTGATGCGAGGGTCGAGCCAGCCATACAGGATATCGGCGATCAGGTTGAACAGGACGACGAGACAGGCAAACACGAACGTCACGGCCATGATGACCGGCGTGTCATTGGCGAGAATGGAGCTGATGAGCAGCGAGCCGATGCCCGGGATGCGGAAAATCTGCTCGGTCACGATGGCGCCGCCGAAGATCGCGGGCATCTGGAGAGCGATGAGCGTGACGACTGGGATCAGCGCGTTGCGCACGACATGCTTGACGATGACGACCCGCTCGCCAAGGCCCTTGGCGCGCGCCGTCGTTACGTAGTCGAGGCGGATGACGTCGAGCACGGCCGAGCGCACATAGCGGACGAGTGATGCGCCCTGGAAGAGGCCGAGCACCGCGATCGGCATGATCGCCTGGCGGATGTGCTCCCAATACCATCGCCAGCCGGTTGCCTGTATGTCGGCCTGGTAGACGAACGGCAGCCAGTCGAGCCAGATGCTGAAGATGAGGATGAAGAGGAGGCCCGTGAAGAATGTCGGCAGCGAGAAGCCGACGAAGGCCAGCGTATTTGCGATCTGATCGAAGAGCGAGTAGGGCCGGGTGGCCGCGATGACGCCGACGGGAATCGCGATCAGCAGCGCCAGGATCTGCGACGAGCCGATCACGAACAGCGTCACGCCGACGCGCTGCAGGATGAGATCGTCGACGTTGATACGGCTGACGAAGGAATAGCCCCAGTCGCCCTGGGCCATGGCCGAGATCCAGCGCACGTAGCGCACCATGATCGGATCATCGAGGCCGAACTTGGCGCGCAGTGCCATCCGGACCTCCGGCGGCACTGCGGGGTTGGTTGCAAGTTCCTCGAAGGGGTCGCCCGGCGCGAGCGCCAGGACCGTGAAGAGCACAACACTGATGCCGAGCAGGCTCGGGATCGCGATCAGGAGGCGCCGCAGGATGTAGTAGGGCATGAGCCGTCGCGTCCACTCGCGTTTCCGAGCCTGTCAGCGGTCGTTCGTCACGTCTCCCTGTACCAGCGGGCGATCGCCCAAGTGTCGTTGTCCCAGCCGCTGATGTCTGCGCGCAGCGTCTTGGCCTGTGCGTTCGCGCGGGGACGGTAGACGACCGGGATGATGACGCCATCCTTTTCGCCGACGACGATCTCGTTCATCCTGACGAACATTGCCGCCCGCTTGACTGGATCGAGCTCGCCTTGCGAGTCACGGTAGAGCTTGTCGTACTCCTCGTTGCGGATGCGGGAGGGATTTCGACCCTGCCACTTGTTTTCCTTGGTGGCTGCTTCCCATGAGCAGAACTGGTTCATGAACCGGTCCGGATCGGGCTGCGACATGGTCGTCGTGTACATCTGGATGTCGGCGTAGAACTTCGGATACGTGTCGGGATTGGCGACATCGGATGAGAAGAAGACCGACGCGACGACCGACTTCAGCTCCATGTCGATGCCGGCCTGCTGCGCTGCCTGCTTGACGATGGCCTGGTTCTTCTGACGCGGGGCGTTGATCGACGTCTGATAGACGAACTTCAGCTTCTTGCCATCCTTCTCGCGGATGCCGTCGGCGCCGCGTTTCCATCCGGCCTTGTCCAGAAGCTCATTCGCCTTTGCGATGTTGAATTCGAACTTTGTGATCTTGGAGCGGAAGCGCTCAGGGTTGTTCAGGAAGTTCGCCGTAGCGACGCCGGTGCGGCCGTAGATATGCTCTTCGACCGACTTGCGGTCGACGAGCAGCATCAGCGCCTGACGAACGGCCGGATCGCTGAGCGTCGGATGCTTGGTCTTGAGACTGGAGCGCTCGCCATCGACTTCCGTCCAGGGATCGGTGGTGTTGAGCTGGATGTGCTCGATATTGCCGCCAGGCACGACATTGATCACGCCTTTGCCACCGGTCTCGAGGCGCTTCAGGATCGCGTCCTCCACCTGCATGTTCCAGGCATAGTCGTACTCGCCCGTCTGCAGGACTGCGCGCGCCGCGGACACGGCATCGCCGCCGCCCTTGAGCTCCAGTGTGTCGAAATAGGGCTGGTTCGGGACATGATAGTCGGGGTTGGCCTCGGCACGGATCATGTCGCCCGGCTTGAAGTCGACGAACTTGTAGGCGCCGGTGCCGACGGGCTTGAGGTTGGTCGGCGCCTCGCGGGACTTCGCGCCCTTGTAGTCGACGAAAAGGTGCTTCGGGATGATCTGGCCGGCGGTGCCAACGAAGGCATCCGCCCAGAACGGCGTCGGCTTGTCGAAGAGCACGCGGACGGTGAAGTCGTCGATCTTCTCGACCTTGACGTCCTTGTAGGTGCCGCTGGTGACGGTCGCTGTGGCCGGGTCTGCGGAGAACTCCCAGGTGAAGACAACGTCGTCGGCTGTGAAGGGCTTGCCGTCATGCCACTTCACGCCCTTCTTGAGCTTCCAGATCACCGACTTGCCGTCGGCAGCGAGACTGCCGTTCTCGCGGCTCGGGATCTCCGCCGCGAGCGCGGGGACGAGGTTGCCGTCCGAGTCCCAGCCGGCGAGCGGCTCGTAGAAGATGCGCGAGCCGTCCTGATCCTTAGTGCCCGTCGCGAAGTGCGGATTGAGCAGCGTCGGGCCTTGCCACCAGAGGATCCTGAGCGCACCGCCACCACCGCGCTTCGTCGGCTTGTAGTTGAATTTGGTATCGGCGCGCGCGACGCCGCAGAAATCGAGCATCTGGCTGGCGATTGGCGCGGTCAACCCGAGTGCCAGCATCCGATTGACGAAAGACCGGCGCGTGAGCTTGCCGTCCTTCACCTTGTCGATCAGTGCGCGCAGCTCATGCTCTTTCATGGGAACACTCCAGCGGTTTTGAGTCTGCCCCTTCGCCCGTACGGGCTGTCCGGCGCGGTAACAGCGAGTTGTCGTGTTGCTGGCCATCAAACCAGTCCGGCCCGTTTCGGTCAATGAGGCTCGCAGGGATAAGCTTATTGTGGAGCACACTTTCTCTCCGCTAGATTTGCCGGAAGAAGCGGCGCCGGCCGCTCGCAAAAGAAGCATCTCCCGGGAGGCACATCATGGTTTCAACTCTGGGCGAAGTTCTACCCTTCGCGGCAGGCCGATACGGCGACCGCACGGCGCTGGTCATCGGCAGCGATCAGCTCACGTATCGCCAGCTCGACGAAGCCTCGAATGCCTTTGCGAACGGCCTCATGGGGGCGGGCGTCCGACCCGGCGACCGGGTGACGCTTTACGGCCCCAATGCCATCGAATGGATGGTCGCTTATTTCGCGATCGCGAAGACGGGTGCCGTGGTCAATCCGATCAACGTAATGCTCACGCCATCCGAGGTTTCCTTCATCGTCCAGGATTCCGGTGCCCGCGTCATCGTTGCCGCCGCCGACAAGGCGGAACCGTTGATGGATCTCAAGGGCAAGGGCGAGCTCACCGAGATCGTTGCATGGGGCGAAAAGACACCGGCCGGCGCCATCCCCTTCGACCTCTGGCTCAAGCTCGGTGCCGCCAGTTTCGATCCCGTGCGGCGCTCGCCCAGGGACGTGGGCGCCATCTGCTACACCTCGGGCACCACCGGCCATCCCAAGGGTGCCGTCCAGCAGCACCGTTCGATCGTCGTGGCGGCCTATGCGGCGGCCATGATGAACACACGAACGGCGGCCGATACGATCGTGTCGCCGCTCCCCTCGCCGCACGTCTATTCGAGCTGCGTCTTCAATGCGGCCTTCCTGGTCGGCGCGAAGATGGTGATCCTCCCGCGCTTCACCGAGGAGGGCATGTTCGCCGCCATCCAGGAACACCGCGCGACGATCATCGACAGTGTACCGACGGCCTACTACTACATGCTGTCCCATCCGAAGTTCGAGCGCTACGACCTCTCCTCGTTGACCCGCTGCACGGTCGGTGGGCAGACGCTTCCCGTGTCGAAGTCGCTCGAATGGACGGAGCGCACGGGCGCGCCGGTGCTGGAGCTGTGGGGCATGACGGAGCTTGCGGGCGCAGCGACGTTCAATCCGTTCTACGGCACGAACAAGCCCGGCACGATCGGCGTGCCGATCCCGGGCTTTTCCTGCAAGATCGTCGACGTCACGGATGCCGACAAGGAGATGCCGGCCGGTGAGCGCGGCGAGCTGATGGTCAAAGGCCTCATGGTCATGGATGGGTACTATGGCAACGAGGCGAGCACGCGCGAGACGCTGCGCCCGGATGGCTGGATGCATACGGGCGACATCGCGACCGTCGACGAGGACGGCTACTACTCGATCGTCGATCGCAAGAAGGACATGATCCTGACCGCCGGCTTCAACGTCTATCCGGCCGAGCTCGAGCGCATTCTATGTGGGCACCCCTCGGTGGCGCTGGCGGCGGTGCGCGGTGTGCCGGACGAAGCGAAGGGCGAGCTCGCCAAGGCCTATGTCATGCTCAAGCCCGGCGCAACGGCGAGCGGCAAGGAGCTCGCTGATCATTGCCGCAAGCATCTCGCCGCCTACAAGGTGCCGCGCGGCGTGCAGTTCGTGGAAAGCGTGCCGATCACGTCCTCGGGCAAGATCATGCGCCGTCTGCTTACGGATATCGACGATGGCCGCGTCGTGCTCGACGAGGTGACGGTCACGCGGCCGGACTAATCTCTCCCTCCCCCGCTCTTGCGGGGAGCGGGGACGATGCGCAGCGCTCGTTACCCGCGCCGCGATCTGCCGGCGAAATAGCCGAGCCATGTCCAACCCGCGCCGAGAATGAAAGAGAGCACGAAGATTCCGGGGAACAGGCGCGGGCTGTCGGGTGAAAGCCCAATCTTCATGACGAGCCACGCGAAGAGAACACCCGCTACGCCGGCGGCGAAAGCGCCCACGATGATCTTCTGTGGCTGGTCGGCGCGTCGCCCGATCAGGTAACCGGCGACGATCGTGCCAGGGTTCATGACCGCGTGGGTGGCGATCTCGATCAGGTCCGGGGGGATATTGCTGAGCATGGACACCGTGGCGGCTTTGTCGGTGCGCGTCAGCTCTTGTGGGCCTTG
>CAUJKI010000145.1 GCA_963205015.1 Pseudomonadota bacterium | reverse complement strand
TGAGGCTGTCGGCAAAGACCTTGGTGTAGCTCGGTGCGTTCGGCTTGACCTTCACCTGGGCGCCGGTGACGACGTTGAACTTGTTGACGCCATGGTACTTGTCGTCGGACGCCTCGGCGGGCGGGTAGCCCTTGCCCTTCTTCGTCACGACATGGACGAGGATCGGCCCGTGGTCGGCGTCGCGCACGTTCTTCAGAACGGGAAGCAGCACGTTGAGGTCATGCCCGTCGATCGGGCCGACGTAGTAGAAGCCGAGCTCCTCGAAGAGCGTGCCGCCCGTCCAGTAGGTGCGCGTATACTCCTCGACGCGGGCGGCGCGCCGCTCCCACTGCTTGGGCAGGCGCTGGGCGAGCTGCTTCATGGCCTCACGCAGATGGAGGTAGGTGCCGCTCGATGTGATGCGTGCGAGATAGGTCGATAGCGCGCCGACGGGCGGTGCGATCGACATATCGTTGTCGTTGAGAATGACGATCAGGCGCTCGTTACGGCCGCCTGCGTTGTTCATGGCCTCGTAGGCCATGCCCGCGCTCATGGCGCCATCGCCGATCACGCAGACGACATTGTTCTTGGCCCCGTCGAGATCACGGGCGACGGCCATGCCGAGGCCGGCCGAGATCGAGGTCGAGGAGTGGGCGGCACCGAAGGGGTCGTATTCGCTCTCGGCGCGCTTGGTGAAGCCGGAGAGGCCGCCGCCCTGGCGGAGCGTGCGGATGCGGTCACGCCGGCCGGTGAGGATCTTATGCGGGTAGGCCTGGTGCCCGACGTCCCAGATGAGGCGGTCGCGGGGCGTGTCGAAGACGTAGTGCAGCGCAACTGTGAGCTCGACGACCCCGAGGCCGGCGCCGAGATGGCCGCCGGTCACCGAGACGGTATCGATGGTCTCGATGCGCAGCTCGTCGGCGATCTGCCGGAGATCCTTTTCGGGGACGCGCCGGAGATCGTCAGGCGTGTGGACCTGATCAAGGAGAGGCGTTCTGCTAGCGGTATCCGACATCAAATTTCCAGCTCAGGAGCCCGGGCACTCGGCGCCGCGTGATCATGCCTCGGAACGTAGCAGAAGCTACGGTCTATACACGGAGAAAAAAGCCAATTCTAAGCTACTGGCTGCGCCGGGCGATGGCGCCAAAGGTCGCAACGACGGCCGCCGACGGCCTAAGCGGGCGCCGGGGCTCAGGAAAGGGCCTCGCCCGGATGGAAGGATCCGGACGGCTCAGCTCGGTGGGGGCAGGAATACGCAGATCACGCGCATCTCGCCGTCCCAGCTCTTGCGCATGCAGACGTGCATCCGATGGTCCTTGGACTCGCGCCGGGTCATGGAGGCGGGCACGATGCCGGTGCCATGCTTGGAGGTGACGATCAGAGTATCGCCTTCGCGGCGCTCTGCCTGCTCGACCGGCGCGCAGTCATAGCCACTGCAGCATTCGATGGGGTACCAGTCGTGCGCGCCCGCGGGCGCCGGGATCGTCAAGGCGAAGAGAAGTGCCAATCTCAGTCGCATGGTGACCTCGTCGGTTTATCCGCTCACCGTGCTTCCCCCTGTCCGTCCGTTTCTTCTCGCCAGCATTGCTCAGCCAACTCCGTCCGGGGACAATGCGTTTCCACCGGATCGGGCATTGCGGTCATTTTCGCGTGATTCCGGCCGCGCAAGTAGGGACCGGCGGGCTATCCCCAGGCATTTGCAGCAGGATTTCTCATCAGGCTGCCGCCGGAATGCGCGCACGACGCTCAGGGCGCGGACGGTGTGTCCGGCCGGCATCAAGCGCCCGTCGAGTCTGAAGGCGTGGCGCCGCCTCTGCAGCGCGGGGCCGAACGGGAGGCTTTCGGCCTCAGGTGTCCTTGTCGGGATCGAGCGGCGTGGTGCCCTTCGGCGTGCCGTCGCCGGCAAAGGTGAGCTTCTCGACCTTGGCCTCGGCTTGCTTGAGGAGACGGTCGCAATGCTCCTTCAGAGCTTCACCACGCTCATAGATGTTGATCGATTCTTCGAGCTCGACGTCGCCGCGCTCGAGGCGGCCGACGATCGCTTCGAGCTCCTTCAGCGCACGCTCGAAGGTCATCTCGCGAATATCGGAGTGCCGCGTCTGCGGCTTGGCCGTCTGCATCTTGTCGTCTCCCAGGGCCGGGACGCTACGAGCCGGCGTCCATCATGGCCTTGACGTGAACTGCGACCGAGCGGGCGAGGCCGGTCAGATTGTAGCCTCCCTCGAGCATCGAGACGAGGCGACCCCCAGCTTGGCGGCGGGCCACTTCGGCGATGGCCTCGGTCGCCCAGGCGAAATCGCTTTCGACGAGCTGCAGGTTTGCCAGCGGGTCGTCGCGATGGGCATCGAAGCCCGCGGAAATCAGCACGAGGTCAGGGCCGAAGTTCCGGAGCGCCGGCAATATGCGCGATTCCATCGCCTCACGGAAAGGCTCTCCGCCATCGCCGGGCCGGAGCGGGGCATTGAAGATGTTGCCGACGCCCGTCTCGCCGAGGGCGCCCGTGCCAGGATAGAGCGGCATCTGGTGCGTCGAGGCGAAGAAAAGATCCTTGTCGTTCCAAAAGATGTCCTGCGTGCCGTTTCCGTGGTGGACATCGAAGTCGACGACCGCCACCCGCTCCGCACCATGCTTCCGTCGCGCGTACATGCCCGCAATGGCCACGTTGTTGAAGATGCAGAAGCCCATCGCCCGCGCGGTCTCGGCGTGATGACCGCAGGGCCGCACCTGACAGAAGACATTGGCCGTGCCGGAGGATGGATCGAGTACTGCATCGACGGCGTGGAGGCCCGCGCCGACCGCGCGCAGTGCCGCCTCCCACGATCCGGACGAGAGGAGCGTATCGCCATCGAGATGGATGGGATCCTGGCCCGGCTCGGGACGCAGCTCCTTGATCCGCTCGATGTAGGCGCGCGGATGGGCCAGCGCAATCCAGTCCTCGACATCCTCGCGCAGCGGCGCTTCCTCACGCTTGAGCGTTTCGAAGATGTCGTGCGCGAGCACCTTGTCGATGGCGCGCATCCGGTCCGGGCGCTCGGGATGGCCGGGGCCGGTGTCGTGCTCGAGGAAGACGGGATGCGTCAGCAGCAGCGTGGTCATGCGGAGGGCGGGCTCCTGTCGGCGTGCAGTTGCGGCGGCTCAGGCCCCCGGTGGTTTGAAGAAGGCCGCGGGCAGCAGGATCTTGTTCTCCTGCTTGATGAGCGCGCCGAGCTCCGACGAGCGCTTCACGTAGTCGAGCCACTCGGGATCGGCCCAGAGTGCGGCGCGGCGCGCGGTGCGGTCGGCGAGGTCTTTGTAAGCCCAGACGTGCACGTAGGTGTTCACGTCGCCGACCTCGGTGGTGGCATAGAGGAAAGGCTGGCCGAGGTGGCGGGTCTGCGGCTTGAGCCCGTACTGCTCGTACTGGGCAAGGTGGGCGCGGACCATGCCGGGCTTCACGGTATAAGTGCGGTGGTCAAAGATCATGAGGCGCCTCGCGGGGCTCGAAGGGATGGTTCCTGCAGCCTAGAGGCAAGCGGGCGGCGATGGAAGGCGAGCCGGGTATGCGCCGGGCGAGGGGGCGGCGCCTGTTATGAAGGCATCGGGCGCAATTGCGGGCGCGAGAGCAGCAGCATGGCGGATTCTGGCCTTTTCTATCACGCATCGCACCCAGCCGGGCCGTCGCGACGATGTGCACACCGTCTGGGAGCGGCACATGCGATCGGCAATTGCGGCCAAGGCCGGTCACGCCGCCTATTTCCGAGGCGGAGGTCATGTGGTCCAAGCGCTGAAGCGCCGAGACGGGGTGGCTTATGACCGTACCCATGGCCTATTCGGAAGCCTCGAAGGTATTCGAGCAGTTCCTGCGCGATGCGCGGGAGGCTTCGGGACTCACGACGCGCCATCAGACCTACACGATGGTGGAGGGTGTATTCCGTACCTTTCGGCAGCGCCTCGAAGTACGGGACGCCATCCATTTCGCGAGCGTTCTGCCGCCGCTGCTGCGGGCGCTTTTCGTCGATGCGTGGAATCTGGATGCGCCGATCCGCCCCTTCGAGGATCGAGCCAGCATGACGAGAGAGGTCCAGTCGCTGCGCCGCGATCACAATTTCGCGCCCGATACGGCCATTCACGATGTTGCCGTGGCTTTGCGAAAAAGCGTTGATGAGGCAGCGCTGGATCACGTGCTCGCAGGATTGCCTGCAGGTGCAGCAGAGTTCTGGCAGATCTGAAGCGTCGGTGGCGGGTAGCGCGTGGTACGGGCACGCCCTATGCTGCTCGCATCAGCAGTTCCGCATCGGAGACCAACGCATGACCGAAGCCCGCCCCAAGGCCGTTCCGACGGTCCTCATCGACAACGAGCGTGTGATCACGACGCGGTGGGATTTCGTGCCGGGGGCCGAGACGGGCTGGCACCGCCACGGCCACGACTATGTGGTGCTGCCTGTGACGGACGGGGCGCTCAAGCTCGAGGAGCCTGGTGGAACGGAGCGAGTCGTGCCGCTGACGAACGGCGTGCCGTACTACCGGGGCGAGGGCGTCGAGCACAATGTGATCAACCCCACGACCCACAACGTCGCGTTCATCGAAGTCGAGATCAAGAAGGGGTAGGACTTCGGAATTGGAACACCGGCAGCTCAGTTGCTGCCGCCGGAGCCGTCCGCCGCCTTGTCGGAGAAGGTGGTCTTGCCTTCGAAGCCGCCCTTGACGTCGCTGAAGAACTTCGGATCGTCGCCAGCCATCAGGCTCGGATTGCAGTTCGGCGAGCAATTGTACGTCTCGCGCTTGACGCCGCGGTAGAGGCTCACCTGGCTCGCGCCGTCGCGCACAACTACGACGCGCTGGTCCTGGATCACATTGCGCTCGGAATCGAGGGCGATGACGTTCGTGATGCCGAATGTGCGGCCGGTGATCACCAGCAGGTTGGGCGACTGCACCGTCACGTCCGCGATGCTGGGGTTGCCGATGATGATCGAGGTGACGGGGCGCGGCACGCGCAGGAGCTGGGACTGGTCGTATTTGACGACGAGGTCACCGGCCGCGGCGGCAGGCGCCAGGGCGACAAGCGCAATCACCGCTTGGGCAAGGCGGGAAACGGCTTTGGCAGTCATGAGCGGCCATCCTCGGCAAGGCGCGGGTGCAATTCTTGCCGAGTTAGCCACCAATTGGTGAAGGAAAGGCAAA
>CAUJKI010000144.1 GCA_963205015.1 Pseudomonadota bacterium | reverse complement strand
CGAAGATACGGGTATCGCTTCGTCTTCGCGGATCGGTAGTCCTTGCCCAAAGTGAGACCCGTCTGAACGGCCGCCACGTTCTTGAGGCGAGTGACCTCCCAATGCTCCGGCACATCCCCCAGCCACTCCACGCCGGAGGGCTTGAGGCGGACGTTGGGGTCGAGGCCGCGGGTGACGGCGCGGTGGATGATGGCCTGCTTCTGCTCCTCCAGCAGCTTGATCAGCTTCTGTTTGGCGCGGATGTACCGCCGAATCCGCCGGTCCGCGTGGTCGAGGAAGCGGACGATGGTGGCTTGTTCGTCTCTTGGCGGCACCAGCACGGGCATGCGCTTGATGTCGCTGAAATCGAGGTTCTGCCTCAGCCCGGAGCCGAACCCGTAGATGATCTTCAGCAGGTCATAGGCGTTGAGATACTGATAGCCGAATTCGTTCAGCACGATCGGCTTCGTCTCCAAGCACATATACGCAGCGGTAATGATGCCGCGATGGCGTGCATGCCCAATCCGTAGACTCGTTTGGTCGTTCTGCAGGTCCGTGGTGCGAACGATGATGTTGCCCGGTTCGACGATCTGGTATGTCTCGAATGACTCGGGCACCAAGCCACGCAACTTCTCGGGCGCTTTGACGATGATTCGGCCGTAGCTCAACGAGAGTACGGTCGGCTCGACCAAGCCCGTGTTCTTGACCTGCCTCGGTCTGTACACGGCGAACGCCGGCGCGACCTCCCAATGCTCCGGCACCTCCCCCAGCCACGGCACGCCGGAGTCCTTCATCGCGGGATAGGGCTTGAGACTGTCGATCATCAGAGCGCCTCGAACCAGGTCTTGATCTTGATCGCCATGAGCTTGCGGCGCTCTTCGAGGAAGTCGTCGTAGTCCGGGATCGCGCCGCCGACTATCGACTCGGGAACGCAACTCGCACGCAGGTTGGCGCGCAGGTCGGCTTTGTCGGTAATGCCGCCGTACTTCTTCTTGCCGCCGTTCACCTGCGCATCCAGCTCGGCGAAGTACTTCGCAGGCGCCTTGTCGCCGATCGCGATGTTGATTTCGCTCTGGGCCAGCACGAAGTTGGCGATCTGGTTGTAGCGGCTCCGCGAGTAGCCCAAGCCCTTCAGGTGCTTCTTCGGGTAGACGTGATGCACGTCGCTGCGGTTCATCAGCAGGTCGAGCACGGTGATGTCGCGTGACAGAAAGCCCTTGTCGCCGAGCTTCACCTGCGCCGCCTGGTAGCAGAGGAAGTACGGGCTGTTCGACGACGAGGTGTCCATGAGCTGCGGCAGCATCCCGGTCCAGAAACTTGCGGGCAGCTCGTTCTCGATCACCGCCTCGGCGTAGGCCGCGAGTCCGCGCGCCTCGACCTGGCGGATGTCGAAGTCGAAGGCCGTCTCGGGGCTGCCGGTGTAGCGCCCGCGCAGGACGGACATGGCGTACCAGCGCCGGACCAGACGCTCCAGGTCGGCGGCGGGCATGCCCTCGGTCCGCCCACGCAGGTAAAGGATGTAGGCGAAGTTGACCGCGTTTCGGCCACCGATCAGATCGCTCGTCACGAAGCCCGCCGAACGCAGGATCATCGTGATGCGGTCGAAATGGGTCTTGTTGATGAAAGCCAGCACGCCCTTCTTGAGCTTGCCGAAGGACTGCTCGGCGATCGCTTCCTCGAACTGCTTGGTCTCGAAGTTCCGTCCCGAGAGCAGGGCCACAAGATCCTGCAGCTTGCCGCGCCCGAACTCGGATGTGAACGCCACCCGCAGCATGTCGGTGTAGGTCGGGTCGTAGATGTCGTCGTTGACGTCCCTGAGCCAGCGCATCGCCGGCAGGAAGTCGGAGGCGGCGAACGCCTTGTCGCCCTTCTCGATGCGGGCCAGGAACTCGGGCGCCACGGCGAGGTGGCAGAAATAGTCGATGGCCTTGCGGAGCAGGTTGCCGCCGTAGGTCTCGTTGACGGCGATCTTCGACATGGCGAAGTCGGCCTGCGAGAGTTCCGTGCCGGCCGAGTTCACGCGGATGAAGATCTCGGTGACGGTCTCGATGTCGAGGTCGTCGGCCAGCTCGATCACGCCGACGTGGTTGTTGATGATCTTGCGCAGCTTCTCCAGCACGCGCGAGACGCGCTTGCGGTCGGCGGCGGGGTTCTTCTCGGTGTAGGTGTCGGTCAGCTCCGTCAGGCTCGCGTCGGGCGCGAAGACCTCAGCCACGTCCTCGATCCAGGCGACGTCCTTCCTGATGGCCGGGTTGGCGACCTCGAAGCGCTCCTCCTGCGGGTGGAAGGCGATGCGAATGCGGACGGTCTCGTAGTCCTTGGTCAACACTTCCCGGCCGAGCAGCGCCGCCATCAGCGCGGTGACCCGCTGCTGGCCGTCGATCAGGATGCGTTTGCCTGCCGACGAGGTGCCGTCCTTGAGCTTGACGGTCGGATTGCGCCACGCGATCAGGTAGCCGACCGGGTAGCCCTGGTAGAGCGAGTCGAGAAGATTGCGGACCTTGGTCGCTTCCCACACGAACGGGCGCTGGATCTCGGGGATCGCGATCTCGCCCGACTTGACCCAGGTAAGCAGCGTGTCGATGGGATGCGGCGTGACGGAATAACGCTGGGTGGACATGGATCGTACTTTCCTTCCAAGGACTTCTGCTTACGCCTCGATTCCTTTGATCCTCGCTTCGTGGCTGGCCAGGCGCCCCTGCACGGCACGCACGCCATAGTGGAAGGTCAGAACCGCAGCCGGCCACTGGCGCAGTTCGCTGCCGTCGATCGTCGTTCGCGCGAAGACGCTGCGCGTCGTCGCCCAGGCCTCTGCAACCCGGTTGTTCCGGACGAACTTCGTCAGGCCCCTGAGCAACTCCGGCTTGTCTGCGAACCGGTCGCTCCACTTGATCTCGAGCGCCATGACGGGCTTGAACGACGGCAGCGATTCCACCAGGTCGACTTCGCTGTCATCGGTGCCCCAGCGTGCATAGTTGAGTCGCGCGTCCTCGTGGAAGCGCTGCGCGAACAGCGCCGTTTCCACCAGGTGCCCGAACTCCGGATCGTCCGGGCGCCGCGCACCGAACAGGCCCGCGTACATCGCGGAGTTCGTCAGGTACACCTTGAAATGGCGTTCGCGCTGGTAGCGCCGGCCGTCCTGATCGACGCGAAACACACGCTTGAGCAGGAAGGCCGCCTCCAGGTATTCGATGTACCGCTGGATCGTCTGCTTGCCGACGCCACTGCGCTGCGAGAGCTGTTCGAAGGACACCTCCTCGGCGGTATTGAATGCCAGCAGGGTGAACAGCGAATTGAGTTCCTGGATGTCCTTGATGCCATAGAGCTGCGGCAGGTCGCGCAGCAGCACCTTGTCCACGATGTCGGACTTGACGAAGCGTTCGGGGTTGTCACGCACCGTGGGCGACAGCGCGAGTTCCGGATAGCCGCCGAAATTGACGTATTCGACGAACTGCCCGTTCAGGCGCCCGATGTCGTCCAGCGCGTACAGGCCGGGCCGTTCCTCGTGGATCGCAGGCTCTTCGGGCCGCAGTTGCAGGTATTCGGAGAAGGTCAGTGGCGGCAGGAGGAAATCGGTGAAGCGTCCGGCGCCGGACTCGGTGCTCTGGCGCTTGAGCGCCGCGGCGGCGGATCCCGATACCAGGAGGCGCAGGTCGGCGCGATGATCGACCAGAGCCTTGAGGTATTTCTCCCACTCCTTGTGCGACTGGATTTCGTCGAAGAAGAGATAGCGCGTGCCTACTCCGGCTGGCGCCACCGCTTCGATTTGCCGCACGAGGGCTTCCAGCGACTGCCCGTGCAGCAACGGATGGTCCATCTCCACGTAGCCGATTCGCTGCCCCGCCACGCCTGATTCGAGCAGGCTCGCAATCAGGTGGCGAATCAGGATGGTCTTGCCTACGCGGCGCGGCCCCAGTAGAACCACCGCGCGGCGCAGACTCGAGTCGAGCATGAGTTGCCGAACCGGCTCGAGGTAGGCGCGCGGACGCAGCGCCGAGGTCGCCTCGTCCACCCGGGCGCTCTGCCACCATGGGTTCAGGCGCTTAAGATGCTCTGCAACCTGTTGATCTGAGACATCTTTCATGTGGAGTATGAATTAAGCATAGGCTTCTGTGCTTAACTCTAGCATGCTGCATCGATCCCGGCTCCGGGAAATGGGCGGGCGAAGCTCAACCGCCCTGCGGCGATTCCTCCCGCCGAAGGGCTGCGTCCCGGCTACCGAGGACCTCCGGCGACGATCTCGCCGAGCAACCCCTCGGTCTCCTTCTCCAGCGCCAGGATGTCGGCGCGGATCTCTTCCAGTGTGCGCAGCGGCTGCGGCTTGTAGAAGTAGCGGGTGAAGCTGATCTCGTAGCCGGTCTTGACGCTCTCGGGCACGTACCAGGCATCCGGTGCGTGGGGCAGCACTTCGCGCCGGAAGAAGGCCTCGATGCCGCCTTCCTCCAGCAGTGGCACCTGCTCGGTGTCGCGGAGATCCGGGTCGGGCTCGTACTCGACCACGGCGGGCTTGCCGCCGATGGTGGCCTCGAACAGGCCGCGCAGTGGATCGGCGGCCGCGCCCTTCTGGTGGATCTTGCGGATCACCGGTGGCGCGTAGTCCGCGCGCTCGGCGGTCTCCTTCAGCGCCTTGACCTCCTTGGGCGTGTAGGCGCGCTCGGGGTCGATGCCCTTCAGGCGCAGCGGCCGCTCGACCGTCACCTTCCAGTAGCCGAAGGCGGCGTTCGGGAAGATCTTCGACTGCCCGGTCTCCTCGAACTTCAGGAACGCGTCGCAGATGCGCGCGACGTCCTCGTCCGAGAGCTCGCAGTTCTTCTTGCCCAGGTTCTTGCGCAGCGGCTTGTACCACTGCGTGGCGTCGATGAGCTGCACCTTGCCCCGGCGATGCGCGGGCTTGCGGTTGGTGAGCACCCAGATGTAGGTCGCGATGCCGGTGTTGTAGAACATGTTGAGCGGCAGCGCGACGATGGCTTCGAGCCAGTCGTTCTCGATGATCCAGCGGCGGATGTTGCTCTCGCCCTGGCCCGCGTCGCCGGTGAAGAGCGAGCTGCCGTTGTGCACCTCGGCGATGCGGCTGCCGAGCCTGGTGCCGCGCTTCATCTTGCTCAGCATATTGGCCAGGAACAGCATCTGGCCGTCGCTCGAGCGGGTGACAAGCGAATACTCGGGATCGCCCGCGTGCTCGATGACGAAGCGCGGGTCCTTGAGGCCGTCCTTGCCGCCCATGCGCTCGAGGTCGCTCTTCCAGCTCTTGCCGTAGGGCGGGTTGGAGAGCATGAAGTCGAACTCGCGCGAGGGGAACGCATCGTTGGCGAGCGTGGAGTGCTCCGGGCCGCCGACGATGTTGTC
>CAUJKI010000143.1 GCA_963205015.1 Pseudomonadota bacterium | reverse complement strand
TGCCCATGATCCTCCGGATACGAATGGAGGATCTGAATGCTCGCAACTTCACCGACGACACTCTACGCGATCTTGTTCGCCGACGACGACTGCGAGTTCTTCGACACCGAGAGCGAGGCGTGCAACGCGGCGATGGCGTTGAACCGTGAGCTGCGCGAAGGCTACGAAATCGGCGCTGAAGACCCGGTGCGACCGATTCCGATCGCACGAATCGAAATTGAGCCGCTCGATCGCCGCCGCTTGCTCGGGCTGCTTTACGACGGCGCACGAACTGCGGTCCGCTCGCGATTGGTCGTCAAAGTCGTCGAACCCGATGGGACGGTTACTCTCGCGACAGCCTTCCGGGAACCATGAACGGCGCACATTTATTCGGACCGCACGCAGCAAGTATTTTTGCGATAGCCTACGCTGCTCTACGATAACTGATAAATACACAGTTGAAACTTCCGCATTCCTTGCGCTTCTTCGCGGCATCGCATCGCGCAGGGAGCCTTTCGCGCTGTGTCCGCCAGCCGCGTCATGTGGGGTCAGATCGTCGTCGTGCTCGCGATCGTGCTGCTCGCGGTCTGGATCGCGACGCAGTGGATCGCATGGCGGCTCGGCTTTCAGGCACAGCTCGGATCGTCCTGGTTCGCACTGGCCGGATGGCCTGTCTATCCGCCGCCGGCCTTTCTGTGGTGGTGGTTCTTCTACGATGCCTATGCGCCGCACATTTTTCTGGAGGGCGCCGGGATCGCTGTCTCGGGTGGCCTCGTCGCGATCGCCGTCGCCATCCTCATGTCGATCTACCGGGCGCGCGAGGCCAAGGACGTGCGCACCTTCGGCTCCGCCCGCTGGGCCGAGCCGGATGAGATCAGGTCCGCGGGCCTGCTCGGTGACGATGGCGTCGTTCTCGGCCGCCTCGACCGAACCTATCTGCGACACGATGGCGCCGAGCATGTCCTGTGCTTCGCGCCGACACGATCCGGCAAAGGTGTTGGCTTGGTGGTGCCGACCTTGCTCACCTGGCCCGGTGCGTCGATCGTTCATGACATCAAGGGAGAGAACTGGGAACTGACCGCGGGCTTTCGCGCGCGGTTCGGCCGGGTGCTTCTGTTCGACCCGACGAATGCGAACTCGGCCGCCTACAATCCGCTGCTCGAGGTGCGCAAAGGCGAATGGGAGGTAAGAGACGTTCAGAACGTCGCCGACGTGCTGGTCGATCCGGAAGGTTCGTTGGAGAAGCGCAATCATTGGGAGAAGACCTCCCATTCGCTTCTGGTCGGGACGATCCTCCACGTTCTCTATGCCGAGAAAGACAAGACGCTCGCCGGCGTCGCGGCCTTTCTGTCGGACCCGCGCCGGCCGATCGAGTCGACGCTGTCCGCCATGATGACGACGCCGCATCTCGGCGAGAAGGGGCCACACCCCGTCATCGCCAGCGCGGCGCGCGAGCTGCTCAACAAATCCGATAACGAAAGGTCGGGCGTGCTCTCAACCGCCATGTCCTTCCTGGGCTTGTATCGCGATCCTGTCGTCGCCGCCGTGACGGCCCGTTGCGACTGGCGCATCGCGGATCTCGTATCCGGCGAGAAGCCCACGACGCTCTACCTCGTGGTCCCACCATCCGACATCAGCAGGACGAAGCCGCTCGTGCGCCTCGTGCTCAACCAGATCGGCCGCCGGTTGACGGAGGACCTGCACGCGAAAGGTCGACGCCATCGCCTGTTGCTGATGCTTGACGAATTTCCGGCCCTGGGCCGGCTCGACTTCTTCGAAAGCGCGCTTGCCTTCATGGCCGGCTATCAGATCAAGGCGTTTCTCATCGCTCAGTCATTGAACCAGATCGAGAAAGCCTACGGTCAGAACAACTCCATCCTCGATAATTGCCACGTCAGGGTCAGCTTCGCGACCAACGACGAAAGGACCGCGAAAAGAGTCAGCGACGCGCTCGGCACCGCCACCGAGTTGCGCGCCATGCAGAACTATGCCGGCCATCGTCTCGCGCCCTGGCTCGGCCATTTGATGATCTCGCGCTCCGAGACGGCGCGGCCGCTGCTCACGGCCGGCGAGGTGATGCAACTCCCGCCGGACGACGAGATCGTCATGGTCGCAGGTGTTCCGCCGGTCCGGGCCAAGAAGGCGAGGTATTTCGAGGACGCGCGCTTCAAGGAACGGCTGCTCTCCGTTCCGAAGGACCCGAAGGCGGGACTCGTACCGAAGCCCGACGACTGGTCGGCGTTGAAGCCCGTCCCGGCGCCGGCTGGCAAGAGCGCCGTCGCGGCGCAAGGTGCGGACATGACGAATGGCGCGGCCAAACCGGACGACGATCCCGCCAATGCCGGTCTTCGCCGCGAGCCAGGGCTTGAGCGGCATAAGGATATCGCGCCGTCGCCGGTGAAGACGCCCGCCAACGAGTTCGATCCCGATGCCGAGGAGCCCGAGCGTGATGTTGTCGCCAACCGCGCGCTGGCGCGTGACATGCGGCTGATGGCGCGACGGGTCGCAATGGACCCCGGCGACGGCATGGAGCTGTAAGTCATGTCGCAGCATTCCGACATCGCGCCGCAGACCGGCAGGAAGAAGCGGCTTTCGATCTATCTCGATCCAGCCCTGTCGGATCGCCTGGCCGACCACGCCGGTCGCCACGCCCAGTCGCGCTCCATGATCGCCGAGGCGGCCATCGCCTCCTTTCTGTCGCCGGATGCCGACGAGCGGCGGGAGGCGGCCGTCGTCAAGCGCCTTGATCGGATCGACCGAAACATTCAGCGGCTGGAGCGCGACATCGGGGTTGCCAATGAGGCCTTCGCCATCTTTATCCGTTCCTGGCTGACCTCCACCGCGTCGCTATCCGAATCTGCGCAGGCCGCAGCCCGCGCGAAGGGCGGCGAGCGCTACGACAAATTCCTCGAAGTCCTTGGTCGCCGGCTTGCCAAAGGGCCGCGGCTTCGGCAGGAGGTGCCGGAGGACATTCCCGTCGAGCCCGCGAGCCCAGATTAGCACATTTGTCGTAGTTGCCTGCATTCTCGTCGGAGAGCTAATGTTTCATTTCGCGACAATTCAATAGAATGCTCATGATGCGCAAGACTGCCACCGCGCTTGGCTTGGTTCTCTGCCTTGGAACGGGCCTATCATACGCCCAAGATAAGAACGCGAAGGAGAGCGCGGCAGAGCGGCTGACCCGCACCTTCGAAAGTATCTGTCTTCAAACGCTACCGCATCTTGCCGGTGCAGCCGAGCGCCTGAAGGCGCGGGGATTCGAGTTGACGCCCTCCGGCGACCAGGAGATGTACGAACTCTGGAACGAGAGCATGAAGATGGGCGGTCATCTTCATCTAGCACGGGGCGACCGGAAGCCTGCCTGCGGCTTCCTCATGGAAGACGTCAAGCGCCAAGAGGTCGAGCCGCTGGTCGAAGCGCTCCTTGCTGACTGGCTCGGAAAGAAGCCTGCGCGTTGGGAGACAAACGATCCATACATGGCCGGATGGCAGGTGCCGGCTGGCGGGAGCGTCCTGTACATTTCCGTCGCGACCAGCCTCAGCGACAATCCGACGCAGGGGGCCAGCGTGAACGTGGAAGAGAGATAGCTAAGGCGCGACCAGGTGCCGGCGAGCGCGGTCACCCGATAGATCGCGTGTGCTATTGTGCGGGTTGGAGCTGCTGCTTACGGTCGTTTCGAGCGAGACAGCATAGAGCGGGGGATAGCCGTGATCGCAAGCAAGACGAGGCCCCGCACGCGGGGTGCGGAGCCGATTGTGCAGGCTTTCTGGATCGTGTCGGCCGTCGCCTGCGCCGCGCTGACTCTCGCGGTGTCCGCGCCGGTTTTCGCGCAGACGCCAGACCCGGCGGCTGCGGCCCGCGCCAAGGCGGAGGCCGAACGCAAAGCACGGTGCGATCCGATGATGGCCGAGTACCGTTCCCTGAGTGCACGGTCGGCGGCTCCGAGGAGCATTACTGAGAACTTTAACTCCGCAGCCGCGCGGTTCGATGACACTCGAAAACGATATGCGGCCATCCGGGATGCCGGCAATCATGTCGGCGCTTGGCAAATGATTCCGACGCTTGACGATTTGTGGGCAAAGCTGAAAACGGCCAATGATACCCTCGTTGCCGCGCGAACCGCGCGACTTAACGCCCTGTCGACAACCTGCGCCGCCATTTCAGGTTTGATCGCGAATGGTTGCATCACGGCGGAGGCCGCTACGAGTTGCGCGAATGTGACTGCCGGTGTCAGAGCAGAACTGGCCCGATCACAGGCTCGGATCGCCACTTTGTCGAAAACCTGGAAAACCGCAGCCGACGAGAAGCTCAACCCGGCGAATGCGCAGAAGGGTTGCCCGGTCGCCAAGGCGATCGCGCCGCGCGCGACGGTGACG
>CAUJKI010000142.1 GCA_963205015.1 Pseudomonadota bacterium | reverse complement strand
TGATGTTCCCTTCGATGAGCAGGACGTACGTCCCGCTGAAGGGCAGCGTCAGCGTCCCGCTGCTCGCGAAGCTCCCCGAATAGGTCTGCCCGCCATGGGGGTCGATCAGGCGCCAGTACACGCTGCCGCTCGGGAGCGCCTGTCGAACCAGAGAGATCTGCTCGCCGGCCAAGGCCGTGAAGCTGTAGGCAACCGTCTCGTTGCCGCTCGCCAGCGTGCCCGAGACCGGATCGCCGATCGTGAGCGGGATCGCATTCGCAAGATCGAGCAGACGGAAGCCGTAGCTCGCGACGCGATCGAGAGTGCCGTCCACCGTCAGCGTGTAGGCACCCGCCGCAAGCGAGAGGATGATGTCCGAGGTCCGGGCATTGCCGTCCGACCCGGTAAAGCTCCGGCTCGTTACCTCAATGCCGCCAGGTCCCCTCAGCGACCACGAGAGCTGACTGTCGCTGGTCAGGCTGTCGAAGATGAACCGGCCGGCCTCGGCAAGCGTGAACGTGAAGCTGTTCGTCTGGCCAGGATGCGCGATCGCGCCGTTCACCGTCGCACCGACGCTCATCGCCGCCGTCGTGTCCTCCACCCGCACGACATTGAAGCTGTAGGTCACAGGCGTCGCATTGCCGACATGCCCCTCGATCAGAAGCGTATAAGTCCCCGTCGCTGCCAGAGCCTCCAGCTCGGCATCGTTGAAATTGATGTTCATCAGCTGCCGACCGTAGGGATCCAGCAGGCGCGCCGTGACGCTCGATCCGCTGAGGCTCAGCCGGTCGAAGTACATGCGATCGCCGGCCGTCGCATCGAAGCGATAGACGTGCGTCGCGTTCCCCGGCGCCAGCGTGCCGCTTACCGGCGTGCCGGGTGTCAGAGGCGCTGCCGCAGCCAAGTCGAGAAGCCGGAAACTGTAGCTGCCGACCCGATCGCCGGTACCGTCGACGACCAGGGTATACTCGCCCGCCACCAGATCGAGCGCTGCGCCGCCCGTGATGTTCTGCCAGTCCGACACGTTGAAGTTGCGGCTGCTCACCTCGATGCCACGCGGTCCGGTGAGCGTCCAGGAGAGCTGGCTGTCGTTCGTCAGACTATCGAAGACCAGCCGCCGCGCATCGGCAAGCGTGAACGTGAAGGTGTTCGTCTGGCCGGGATGCGCGATCGACGACGTCACCGTCGCACCGATCTCCAGCGGCGACGTCGTATCCGTCACACGCACCACGTTGAAGCTGTAGCTTCCGGGGCCGCTATTGTGAACCCAGCCCTCAGCAAGAAGCGTGTAACTGCCCGTCGTCGCGAGTGACAGAACGCCAAGATCGCTGAACCTGCTGGACGCTATCGACGTGCCGTACGGATCTAGAAGCTGCCACTGGCTATTGCTCGTTATTGATCCGCTGGTGCTGATGATATCCAGGAAGACGCGGTCCCCCGCGACGGCATCGAAGCGGTAGATGTCTGTCTCGTTGCCGGGCTCGAGCGTGCCCGATACCGGCGTGCCCGGCGTCACTCCGACGGCATTGGCGAGATCGAGAAGGCGGAACTGATAGCTGCCCGTCGCATCGCCCACGCCCTGGACCGAAAGCGTGTAGTCACCGACCACGAGGTCGTAGAGCGGTGGGTTCGCAGAGTTGATACTATCGCTGTTCGTGAAATTCCGTGGCGCCGAGATCTGGCCCTCTGGCCCTGTCAGACTCCATTGCAGACCGGTCTGCATCGTCTGCGAGTCGAAGTAGACGCGCTTTGGATCGGTCAGTGTAAACGCGAAGCGATCCACCTCACCCGGTGAATCGATTGATCCCGTTATCGGGATGAGATCGGCAGACAGGAGCTGTCTGCGCTCGAGAGCTTCAAAGAGAACAAGTCTCGAGGCTTCGCTGAGAAGCCTATGCTTATGAGCCTTTGTCGGCGTCCCTGAAGTACGCCGCCGCTCTTTGTCACTAAGCTTCAGGAAGTCTGCGATCGCGCGCCACGGACGAGCGTACCCCATACAATTCCCCTGAAAAATAGGGTAAACAAATCGTGTATACTGATGTTCAGACTATGACGTAGTCGGGTCATCCGCAAGACTGTCCCTGACTATTTTTCCTTGGCCTGCGGCACCCCTGCGCCTGGAGGCTAGCTTGACCTGAGAAGCTGTGCGGCACGCTAAAAGGGTACTATTGATCCGCGCCAACAGACAATGGCGGCTCGTGCATCTTCCGCGACACCTTCGGTCTCGAGTTCTACGTTCGCAGGCTCGCCGGGCACGGCGTCCGACTGGTGTCCATTGCGCAGGAACTCTGCGAGAAACGGCGCAAGAGGAAGCCGAGCACGTTCTCGCCGAAGTCCGGCTGTGCAAGAGTTCTCGTCGGTGGCCTCGCTCTCGTGGAGCTGTCCAACGGATGAGCGCACTTTGACCAGCAGGCCTCAAATTGCAGATATAAAAGAGCACCGCCTACCGAGCGTCGGATGTGAGGTGTGGGGGTGAGGCTGGAGGCTGGCGCTCGGGTCGCATCCTACATTGCAACCTTGCCTTGGACGCGAAAATTTCGGTGCGCACGAGTGGTGTCCTTCAGACGGCCGCTGAACAGAACAGGTCCGATATCTCGATTGCTGCGCTTCAAGGCGACTGCGAACTTTGGACGCCCTGGGCGGTTCTGTTGCAAATATATCTGACAGAGGGAAGGGTTACCTGCCCACGACGACCCCGGAGTAACGCGAGGACACCGTCTGATGAGATGCCTTTCACGATGTGCGAAGGATGCCGTGACGAGAAAATAGAACTCTCATTCGAGCAATCCGGAGGTGACAATCTGCGAAGCGCCGAATAGGATTTTTCGTGGAAATAGCGTCCGAATAGTAACATCAAGATAAAGAGATGGTGCTGGACGCCCTTTAATCCATTGATTTATCTGATTATATAAGTCGACAAGCGAAAATGCCTGTCGACAACATGTACCCATAGCCTGAAATTCACGGGTTCAAACATAGCGTTAAACGCACTTCGAGTGTGAAAAATATACAGTTTGCCGTTACCGTAATAGCAGCTCGCAATATGTCGTTTCCAGCTGCCTTTCTGGGGCGGGCCGCGGCCGAATGTGGCCGCGGTCGGGTGCTATCGCGCGGCGCCCCGCCGCGCGACCGAGCCCCGCCTGCGGGTCTCGGCCCATTCGGGTGACGCCCCCTCCGCCGGGTCGACGATGGCTCAGATGTTGCGCGCATTTTGCGACCAAAGCGCCACACAATAAACTCACCGGCAATATCCTGATGGCCCGGCATTTCCCCATCCTGCCACCGTGCTCGTGGCCGTCAAGACCAAGCCTGCGGCGGCTGGTGCAGCCGGTCTTGACGGCCACTTGCGCGCGGCGGCGCACGCTTCGCAGGGTCGGGGCGGAAGGATGGTCCAGGTCGAACAAAAGGATTGGGCCTTTCCGCCGATCTCGGATTGCCCGTGAAGCCTCGTGGACACGTAAAAAGCTTTTGAGGATTTGCACGACTGAGGGAAATGGGACCGAACCCGAAATGGAGTCAAAAACACGATCTGCAAAGATCTTCCCGAAAATATCTCGATCTGCCCTCTTGCTCGCAAAATACCCTATTTACAAAACGGCCTGGAGAACGCATCATGAACTCAGCGCTTGCAATTAATCACGGGGAAAATGTCATGGAGTTCACTCCGTCATTGCGCCTGATCAGCGTTACGGCCTTTTTCGCGCTGTCGGGCGGGCCATGAAAACGAAGATCGGCGTATATCTGACCGACGACGTGGCCAGACACCTGCGTCGGGCCGTGCGCGCTGGCGGCATCAAGTCCGACATCGTCAATGCCGCCCTCGAGCGCTTCCTCGATCCAGCGTCCGCGATGGGACCGTATGCCGAGGTTGTCGCGCGGTTGGACGCGCAGAGGAAGCTGCTTCGGCGCATTCGTCGCGACGTGGAAGTGACAGCCGAGACCTTCGCGCTGTTCGTTCGCTATTTCCTGATGATCACACCACCGCTGCCGGAGAGCGAGTGGGAGGATGCGCGCCAGCTCGGACGCGCCCGACTCGAGGTGTTTCTCAAGGAGGTCGGTCGGCGGGTCGCCTCCGACGGCGGTTGGACAAGGGATGTCCTGCAGACTGCTGCGCGGACGCGTGGTGCCGGCGGCTTCAAACCGCGACACCCCGCCAGCCCTCCGAGGCCAGCGAATCCGACCGAGGACAGCTCGCATGGCTGATCACGAGTTGCTGCCCACGCGAAGCATCCTCTCGTTGACGAGTCGGCTCAGCGCGCTCGCGCCCGTTGCAGGCGCCGCCGTCACCCTTGGCACACTGGGCGCGGTGCACATGGCAGTAGCCGTGCTGATCGGTGTGTTGGCGACATTCATTGCTTTCGCCGGGTTGCTCTCGATCTCCGATTGGCAGGCTGATGTGCAAAGCCGTCGGGAGTGGGCGCGGCTTGGGCTCACACCGGTACATCTGAGTTCTGCGGTGGAGTTAGCACGCGAGAGCGATCTCGATGCGCGCTATCTGGCACCCTCAAGCAATGAGGCGCTGCAGCAGGTATTCCGGGTCTATCGGGTCGCGGCGCAGACGACGTGCAGCGCGCCGGCTCCTGAGCGATCCGCCGGTCTCCCGTCCGCGCACCCCGTGCCGGATCAAGCAAACGACGCCAGTGCATCATCGAAAGCGGATGCGCCGGAGCGTGCCGCCTCAAATGCCGTCGGCACGCGAGCGACGATAGCGAAGACGGTCTGGTGGAAAGGCAGGAGTCGCGCGAAGGTCATGGCTGCGCGAGTGCGCCTTGTGGCCAATGGCGACACCTGGCCGGCGCCCATCCCTCCCCGCGTCGACAAAGCTGCCGACATCATCGTTCTGAGTGACCGGCAGCGTGAGCAAACGCGGCCGCTGCCGGTTGCGTCCGTTGTCTCGAACGGCGCCGAGAGCACGGCGCAGCCCACGTGTCGCGGCCCGCCACGTTCGCGCGCGCGTCGATCGGCCGTCCCGCCCGATCCCGTCGTCTGCGATAATTTCGGCCCCAGGCTCCCGGTCGGCCGGGCGGAGCTCGACATGCTCGAAACCTATCTCGAACGGGAGCTGCGCGAGCTGCTCGGCTACACGAAGCAGGCCGGCGACAGTGAGAAGGCTTGAACGCCACCCTTGTCCTGCCCGCTTCCGTGGCTAGCATCCGTTCGCGAGCCTGAATGTGTGCACGGGAGGGACGTGACATGAGCGACATCGAGGCAAAGCGCGTGCCTGCACGGTCAGCCCGCAGGCGCGGTGGTCCGCAACAGCAGAGCACAGCAATGCCCGCGTCAGCCCTCCGCGCCGCCGCCTATCTGCGCGTCTCGACGGGTCGGCAGGCCGAGCACGACCTGTCCATTCCTGACCAGAAGGCGCAGACGACCGTATGGGCCTCCGCTCGGGGCATGGAGATCGTGGCCGAGTACGTCGAGCCCGGCGCCTCGGCGCCCGACGACAAGCGGCCCGAGTTCCAACGCATGATCGAGCGCGCCTGCGACGGCGAGAACGCGTTCGACGTGATTGTCGTGCACTCGTTCTCCCGCTTCTTCCGCGACGCTTACGGCCTCGAGTTCTACCTGCGCAAGCTCGCCAAGCATGGCGTCAAGCTCGTCTCCATCACCCAGGAGCTCGGTGAAGACCCGGCCCAGGTCATGATGCGGCAGGTCATCGCGCTGTTCGACGAGTACCAGTCGAAGGAGAACGCCAAGCACGTCCTGCGGGCGATGAAGGAGAACACGCGCCAGGGCTTCTGGAACGGCTCCCAGCCCCCGCTCGGATACAAGGTGGTCGAGGCCGAGCGACGCGGCGGGCAGCCCAAGAAGAAGCTCGCTGTTGATCCGGTCGAGGCCGAGATTGTCCGGCTCATGTTCAAGCTGGTCCTCGAAGGCCACCAGGGTTCGGGACCGATGGGTATCAAGGCCATCACCGTCTGGCTCAACGCGCACGGCTACCGCACCCGCGCCGGCGGCCTGTGGGGTGTCGGCCGTGTGCATGGGCTTCTGACCAACCCCGTTTACAGCGGCCGGTTGAGGTTCAATCGCAGGAATGCCCGAACGGGCAAGATCAAGGACGAAGCCGAGCATGTTCATTGCGAGGCCGAAGCCATTGTTAGTGCGACTGAGTTCGATGCCGTCCAGAACGCGCTCGCGGCCCGCAATCCGCGCGTCGCGCCGCCGAGAGTCGTCAGCGGTCCCATCCTGCTGACCGGCCTTGCGACCTGCGCCACGTGCGGCGCCGGCATGGCGCTGCGCGCCGGCACGTCACGATCGGGCGAGGTCTATCGCTATTACTCCTGCAACAGTGCCCTGACCAAGGGCAAGACCGCCTGCAAAGGGCGCTCGATCCGCATGGACAAGCTCGACCGGTTGGTGACCGGGCATCTGACGGACCACCTTCTCGACCCGGAACGGCTGGCGGAAACGCTGGCCTCGCTTGCCAGGCGGCTGGCTGACAAGCAGGGCGCCGTCGACCGGCGGATCGCGGCGCTGGCGCGCGAGGCGGAGGATGCGAGCGAACGGCTCCGGCGCCTCTACAGGCTCGTCGAGGAGGGCGTCGCCCCCTTGGATGCCATCCTGAAGGAGCGCATCGCCTCCCTGAAGGCCACGCAAGACGCGGCGCTGGCGGCGCTCGAACGCGCGCAGTCGGCGACGCGTGCGACGGAACGTATCGGCCCGCTCGCCCTCGATCGATTCGCCAGGCTCATGCGCGAACGCATCACGGCGGGCGAGATCCCGCTGCGCAAGGCCTACATCCGTTCGATCGTCGACCGGATCGAGGTCGACGACGCGATGGTGCGGATCATGGGTCGAAAAGACGTGCTGGAACAAGCTGTTCGAACAGGTGGGAGCACGCCGCCCGCGGTTCACAATTCTGTACCGAATTGGTGGGCCCGGCAGGACTCGAACCTGCAACCAGACGGTTATGAGCCGCCGGCTCTAACCATTGAGCTACGGGCCCCGCTCCCTGGCTCCTTCTGGGGCCCCGCGGAAAGCGCGCCTCTATAACAGGTTCGCCGGCGCATTGGCACCCCGGCGGGCACAATCTGGCGACCCGGCGACGGATCGGTCCACGACCTGCGTTTCCCAGCACGCTTTCGCCGCATTGGACGCGCACAGAGCATCTGAGCCGGGAAATGAACGGATACCGCTAATGAAGCCCCTCACCTCACTGGCGATCGCGTGCGCGCTCGCGCTTGTCCCGATCATTGGAGCTGCCCCCATGACCGACGCCGAAGCTCAGGAAAATCGTGCAGGTCGCTGGGTCATGGTCGCGGGGCACGGCAGTGTCGAGGCTACGCCCGACAGCGCCGAGATCACGACCGGCGTCGTTACCGAGGCCGCGACAGCGCGCGCGGCGCTCACTGCCAATAACGCCGCCATGCGCAAGGTCGTCGACGGACTCAAGGCAGCTGGCGTCGACGCCAAGGACATCAGGACCCAGCAGTTTCAGATCCAGCCGCGCTATCGCACCTACAAGGATCGCGATGCGCACATCGAGGCCTATATCGTACGCAACCAGGTGGAGGTGAAAGTGCGCGACGTCGCGCGCCTTGGCGACATCCTCGACCAACTCGTGGTACTCGGCGCCAACCAGGCGAGCAACATCGCGCTCCAGGTCTCCGACGCCGAGAAGCGCAAGGACGAGGCGCGCAGAAAAGCCATCGAGAACGCCACGCACCGCGCGCGCCTGCTCGCAGAATCGGCGGGCGCGAAGCTCGGGGCGGTGTTGACGATCACAGAGGAGGTGACAGGCCCGCGTCCGCCGCGCCCGATGGTCGCGCGCAGCAGTATGTCGGGGGACAGCGTGCCGATCGAAGTGGGCAGCGAGACGCTCAGTGTGCGGGTCGAGGTCTCGTTCGCGCTGGAGTGATCGCGCCGGGGGCGCGATCTTCTGCAGCACGATGCTCTACAACAAAACCAACGTCGCCAAGCCCAGAAACGCGACGAACCCGATCACGTCGGTGATCGTCGTCACGAACGTCGCGGAGGCGACGGCGGGATCGAAGCCGAGCCGGTCGAGCAGAAGCGGCACGAGGATGCCCGCGACCGCGGCCGAGAAGAGGTTGATGAGCAGCGCTGCCGCGATGACGATCCCGAGCGTGCCGATGCCGAACCAGAGGAACACGATCGGCCCGAGGATGGCCCCGAGTGTGAGGCCATTGATCAGGCCGACGGCGGCCTCGCGGAGGATGATGCGCGTCCGGTTGGCGTCGCCGAGGTCCCGGGTAGCGAGCGCGCGCACAGTGACGGCCATGGTCTGCGTGCCGGCATTCCCGCCCATGGAAGCGACGATCGGCATGAGCACGGCGAGTGCCACCATCTGCTCGATAGAGGCATCGAACTGTTTGATCACCGCGGCGGCGAGCCCCGCCGTGCACAGGTTGATGGCGAGCCACACAATGCGGCTGCGGACGGTCGTAATGACGCTGTCGCCGATGCTCTCATCGCCAACGCCGGCAAGGCGGCGGAGATCCTCGTCGGTCTCTTCCTCGATGACCTCGACGATGTCGTCGACGGTGACGACGCCGACGAGGCGCTTGTTGGCATCGACGACCGGCGCCGACTTCAGGTCATAGCGCTCGAACTGGCGCGCCAGCTCTTCCTGATCGAGGGTCGCGGCGACCGTGTGCCGGTCGGCCTCCATGATCGCCTCGACGAGCACATTGCGCTTCGTTCTCATCAGCCGCGAAAGGTCGATCGTGCCGAGGACGCGAAAGCTTGGGTCGACGACGAAGATGTCGGTGAACGTCTCCGGCAGGTCGTCGGATTCGCGCATGTGGTCGATCACGCGGCCGACGGTCCAGAAGGGCGGCACCGCGACGAAGTCCGTCTGCATGAGACGGCCGGCGGTTTCTTCCGGATATTCGAGGTTCCGTTCGAGCGCGATGCGATCGCTCGAAGGCATTTGCGCGAGGACGTCCTGCTGGTCCGCCGCGTCGAGACTTTCGAGGACGTAGGCGGCGTCGTCCGTGTCGAGCTTGGTGAGGACGCGGGCCAGCACCTCGTTGGGCAGGGCTTCGGCAAGCTGGTCGCGGACGCCTTCCTCGAGCTCGGACATGACCTCGGGATCGAAATCTTCGCCGAGAATCTGGATCAGGCGTACGCGCTCGTCGGGCTCCAGCAGCTCGATGATGTCGGCGAGATCCGGCGCCCTGAGACCGTGCGTGAGCACGCGCAC
>CAUJKI010000141.1 GCA_963205015.1 Pseudomonadota bacterium | reverse complement strand
CGCGCGATCAGGCGAGCGACTGACTATTCGGCTTTCCTGAAGTGCCGCGCAGCGAGAGGTGCATCGCAACGGCCGTCGCTCGGCGAGATCGATCGCAAAAAGATACGCGGCCTTCTCGACGCCGGCGGCGCCCTGACGGAGCGCAGCTCCAAGGAGATTCTGGCTCAGTATGGCTTCCCGCTTCTGCGTGAGGAGCTTGCAGCCAATGCCGAGCAGGCCGCCGAAATCGCGTCGAGGTTCGGCGGCGATGTCGCGCTCAAGATCGAGTCGCCGGATATCCCACATAAGACCGAGGCTGGCGGCGTACGGCTCGCCCTTCGTGGCAGCGATGCGGTCGTCGCGGCTTATCGCGAGATCATGTCGTCTGCCAAAAGCTACGCACCGAAGGCACGCCTGACAGGCGTCCTTGTGCAGGAGATGGCGCCCAAGGGGCAGGAGATCATCCTCGGTCAGCTTCGCGATCCGGTGTTCGGCCCCGTCATCGCCGTCGGTCTCGGCGGCGTGAGTGTCGAGTTGCTTGGCGATCTATCCCACCGTATTGCGCCGATCGGATACGACGACGCGCGCGACATGCTCTCGGAACTTAAGGTCGCCCCGCTGTTTCGCGGTTTTCGAGGGCGCCCACCGCTGGATGTCGAGGCGATGTGCGATCTCATCGTGCGCCTTTCGGCTCTTGCGACGGATTTCGGGAGCGAGATCGAGGAGGTTGATCTCAACCCCATCGTGCTTCTCGAGGAAGGCAAGGGTGCGCGAGTCGTGGACGCACTCGTCGTTGCGGGAGCGCGGCGATGAGCGAAATCGAAGCCGATCTCATCGTCGAGCGCCGCGACACTGTTCTCTGGCTGACGCTGAACAGGCCGAAGGCGGCCAACGCGCTGAGCAAGTCGATGCAGGAATTGTTCTGCGCGGCGCTGGCGACAGCGGAGAGCGATCCCGGTATCCAGGCTGCAGTCATCAGCGGATCCGGCCGCGTCTTCTCGGCCGGAGCGGACCTGCGCAGCAATCCGGATAATTTACCGCCCCGCGAGTTGGGGACACAGCGGGCCGGCATTATACGAGGCCTCCTCGTTGGTGTGCTCGACTTTCGCAAGCCGCTGATCGCATCGCTGAACGGCCCCGCGGTCGGTGGCGGATGCATGTTGGCGCTACTCACCGATCATGTCATCATGTCCGAGACGGCCTTCCTCAGCCTGCCGGAAATCGACGTCGGCATACCAAGTCCCCTCGGCTATACGATCGTCGAGAGTGTTCTGAACGGGCGCATCGCTAGCGATCTCATTCAGAGCGGGCGTCGGGTTGTTGCCGACGAGGCAAAGGCTCTCGGCATCGCGAGCATCAGCGCCCCGGACGATCTTGTCGCCCGCTCTCAGGCCGCCGCCGAATTCCTCGGCAAGAAGCCATCTGCTGCCTTCGCGATCAACAAGGAATGGTCGAACGGTCCTCGCAAGGAGCGGGTGCTCGCAGCGCTTGCTGCGGCTCAGCGCTATCGAGAGCGTTCGTCTGCGCACACTGACCCAAGCACGACAAGATAGGGAAACTGAACATGCCGCTCGCACTGCTGCCCGAGCTCAGTGAAGTCCGAGACATGCTGCGCAAGTTCACGCAGCGTGAGCTGGACCCGATCTCCGATATCATCGACAAGACTGGCGATGTGCCGCCAATCGCACGCGAAGTCCTGCACAAGCACGGATTTCTCGGCATGCGACTTGACCCGGCGCATGGCGGTAGCGGCGCAAGCCTGGCGCAGTACTGCCTCGCGCTGGAGGAATTCAGCCGCAGCAACCGCGTCTTCACGCTGATTATGGATGCCACAAGCGGCCTGACGCCGATGGCGATCCAGCAGCACGGCACGGCGGCACAAAAGGCCAAGTACCTCCCCGGCCTGTCGGATGGCACGTCCTACATGGCGTTCGGCTTGACGGAGCCCGATGCCGGTTCCGATTCCGCGTCGATGCGGACCCGTGCCGTTCGGGGCGATGGCGGCTGGATCATCAATGGACGCAAGCACTTCATCAATGGTGGCGACATCGCCGACTCAGTGATGGTCATGACGGTCACCGATCCCGAGAAGCGCGCGCGTGGCGGCATCAGCGCATTCATCGTTGATCGCGGGACGCCAGGCTTCAGCGTCACGCGCGTCGATCAGACGATGGGATCGGAGGCCGTGCGCTTGGCCGAGCTGACGTTCGAGGATTGCTTCGTGCCTGATACGGCGCTGCTCGGTGAGGCCGGCGATGGCTTCAAGATCGCGATGGGCAGCCTGACTAAGGGGAGGCTCGGTGTTGCTTCCTCCTGCATCGGAGTATCGGACAAGCTGATTGAAATGTGCGTCGAGCAGGCCTCTGTTCGCACGACCTTTGGTCAAAAACTCTCGGAGCGTCAGGCAATCCAGTGGATGATTGCCGACTCGGCCGCCGAACTCACAGCGGCACGCGCCCTGACCTACCAGACGATCACCCAGTACGAGGAAGGCAACGACGTCGGCAGCGCGGCAAGCATGTGCAAGCTGCTGTGCTCCGAGATGGTTGGGCGCATTGCGGATCGAGCGGTCCAGGTCCATGGCGGTATGGGGATCGTTCGCGGCTTCAAGGTCGAGCGCTTCTACCGCGACATTCGCCACTATCGCATTGGTGAAGGCACATCCGAGATGCAGCGGATGCTGATCGCGCGCGACATGTTCAAGAACGGTCGCGTCACGCATCTTTGATCGGAGACCATGATCATGGCAGGTTCGTCGACTGACAAGGATGGCACCGAGCAGGTGATTATGCTGGAGCGGCGGGGTCGTGTCGCCTGGATCACGCTCAATCGCCCGGATGCAATGAACTCCATCAACAATGCGGTACGCGACCAGCTACCGAAGGCGGTCAGGGACGCAGATTCCGATCCTGAAGTCCGTGTGATCGTCCTTCGTGGGGCAGGCCCTCGCGCTTTCTGTGCCGGTGCTGACATCAAAGAGTTCTCTGCTTCCGTTCCCGCAATTCAGCGGCGTCAGACATTGGTGCACGATGCCTGGATCGAAGCTATCGATCGTGCTCGCAAGCCGGTCATCGCCGCCATCCACGGATTCTGTCTCGGTGGCGGACTGGAAATTGCCGTCGCTTGCGACATTCGTATCGCCGCGCGCGGCTCGACACTCGGTTTTCCCGAGGTCGGCCTCGGCCTGATCACTGGCGCTGGCGGTGCCCCGAAATTCCTCCGGATCGTGGGCCTTGGCCGTGCCATGGATATGATGTTGACGACCGAACGCATCGCAGCGGAGGAGGCTCACCGCATTGGTCTTGTGTCGCGCCTCGCCGACAGCGACAAGCTCGAGGAGGAAGTGACGAAGGTGGCAGAAAAGATTGCGAGCCTGCCGCCTCTTTCAGTCGAATTTGCGAAGGAGGTCATCAAGAAAGGCTTCGACAGCGATCTCGCAACGGCATCGCGTCTCGAGGGTGATCTCTTTGCTTTGCTCCTGACGACCAACGATCGTCTCGAAGCAGCAGCGGCGTTCAAGGAGAAGCGCTCGCCGAAATTCACCGGGAGTTGATCTATGCTTGCAGCTTCGGCTCCGAAGCCCAGCCTGACGCGCGGGTTGGCCTCGTCCATCGCGGCGATAAGATACGACGATCTTCCATTGGATGTCGTTGCCGCGGCGCGTCGCCTTATCCTGGACGGCATTGCCGTGGCTGTCGCTGGTGCACGAGAGCGGCCACCGCGGATCTTGGCGGAGTATTTTGCGACGGCCGGGAAGGAAGGACCGTGCGACGTTATCGGATTCGGGCTCCGGCTTTCGCCGGCTGCGGCCTGCGCCGTAAACGGCGCGTCGATGCACGTGCTCGATTTTGAACCGATGTGGAGTCCAGCGAACCATCAGGCCTCACCGTCCGTTCCTGTTGGGCTCGCGATCGGTCAGCTCACCGGCAAGTCCGGAAGGGAAATCCTGACGTCGATTGTTGTCGGCTGCGAAGTTATGGGTCGGCTGCGGGCTGCCGAAGGCTTGACCGAGGCACGCGCGATCAACTTCCATTTTCCCGGTGTCGTCGGCCCACTCGGCGCGGCGGCGCTCGCAGCGCACCTGCTCGGCCTGTCGGAGGCGGAGATCGCCTATGCGCTCGGCATTGCCGGCTCCAGCGCAGGAACGCTTCTGGCAAATGCCGGTTCGATGACCAAGTGCCTGCACACGGGTCACGCAGCTTCTGCCGGAGCGGAAGCTGCGCTCCTTGCGCGGGCGGGCTATACGGCGAATGCCGAGATACTCGATGCGCCGTCCGGATACTGTGCGGCCTTCATGCCAAGCTATGATGATCGGCCACTTCGTGAGTTCGGGACGCCGTTCCGCATTGTCTCGCCCGGTTATGCGATCAAGATGTTCCCAAGCCAGTACGGGACTCACTTCGCCATCACAGCAGCGTTGGAAGCATGCCAGCCGATCGACGACACCACGACTATCCGTAGAATTCTGATCCGCGGCCCCGAGATGCCGTACATTAACCGTCCATCGCCATCGACGGGCCTCGAAGGTAAGTTCTCCTTCCAGTACACGGCTGCAGCGGCGATCCTCGATGGCAAGATCGATATCGACACCTTTACCGACCAGCGCCTGCGTGCCGATGACCTCCAGCGTCTGTTGCCGCTGATCGAGTTTGTTCCGGTCGCCGGAGCGAAGGGCTACTTCGAGGAGATGCACGTCGAGGTCATCATCGAGATGGACAATGGACTAACCAGCATCGGGCGGTGCGACGCGCCGCGCGGTTATCTCGACAAAGGTCCGCCCCTTGCCACAGAAGTGCATTTGACAAAGGTGCGCCACTGCCTGGGTCGCGCCTTGCCGGCATCTCGCATCGAGGAAGTCGTCGCGATGACATCGCGCTTCGAGCACCTTGACGCGAAAGAGGTCGGCACGCTGATGCGTCTTATCGCTGAGCCTGCAAAGATAAACTAGTATGCACAATGCAAAGCGGCGCAAGATCAAAACGAGGTGTTATGAGAACAGCAAAGAAACTGAGCAATCTGATAAGTAGCGGCAAAGCCGTCGTGGCGCCGGGTACATACGACGCGATTTCTGCTCTGCTGACCGAGCAGGCGGGATTCCCCGCCGTATATGTCAGTGGAGGCGCCATCGCGCGCAGCTACGGACTCCCCGATCTCAACCTTCTTTCGACCGGCGATATCATTGGCCGCGTGGCTTCCATCGTCGACCGGGTCTCCATTCCCGTGATCGCAGATGCGGACACGGGCTATGGAGGGCCGCTCAACGTGCATCGTACGATGCGGCAATTTCTCGCCGCCGGCGTCGCCGCGGTCCACCTCGAAGATCAAGAATTTCCGAAGCGCTGCGGCCATTACGACGACAAGAGCATCGTCTCCTGCGCGGAAATGGTTCAGCGTATAAAGGCCGCGCGTGATGCGGTCAGCCCGGAGGAATTGCTGATCATCGCCCGGACCGACGCGATTGCCGTCGAAGGCCTCGATGCGGCGCTCGATCGGATGTCTCGATACATGGAAGCCGGCGCGGACATCGCGTTCGTGGAGGCACCGGAGACCGTGGAGCAGATCGAGCTGATTGCACGGCGGTTGCCACAGCCGAAGCTGATCAACATGTTCGCCGGCGGCAAAACGCCAATGATGCCGACCGGCAACCTCGAGAAACTCGGCTATATGATCGTCATCATACCGTCCGATCTCCAGCGTGCATCCATAGCCGCCATGCAAAAGGCGCTGCAGGCTATCGCGCGCGACGGCAGCACTGCATCGCTGGCCAAGGAAATGGTGTCGTTCGCGCAACGCGAAGAGATCGTCGGCACTCGCGCATTTCTTGAGAGGGATCGCTCTTACGCAGCCTCCCTCGCGTAGCACCCGCTGTAGTCGCATCGGCGCCAGCGAATATTCGAGATGACCGAAATGGCCCAGGAAAGATTGCGCGCGGTATTCATGCGGGGCGGTACGTCCAAGGGACTGATGTTGCGGCGGCAGGATCTGCCCGCGGACCAGGCCGACTGGGCGCCGATCTTCCTCGCGGCTATGGGATCGCCGGATCCGCACGGTCGTCAGCTTGATGGTATGGGCGGCGGTATTTCCTCGCTTTCCAAGGTCTGCGTGATCGGACCGCCGAGCCGTCCCGACGCGGATGTCGACTACACATTTGCGCAAGTCGCTGTGGGCGACAGCCATGTCGACTATGCGGGCAATTGCGGGAACATGTCCTCCGCTGTCGGTCCGTTTGCTGTCGACGAAGGCCTCGTCAAAGTGCCTGCTGACGGAATGGCGCGTGTGGTGATCCACAATACCAATACCGGGAAGCTCATCGTCTCTCAGTTCCCGATGGTGGAGGGAGAACTCGCCACGCACGGCGACCTCTCCATCGATGGTGTCGCGGCGACGGCAGCGCCGATCCGT
>CAUJKI010000140.1 GCA_963205015.1 Pseudomonadota bacterium | reverse complement strand
GCCGCCGCGACCCGACCAAGATTCTGACGATCGCCACGTCGCACGTCGAGTACGCGACGCCGAACCGCCATTACGCCCACGTCGACTGCCCCGGCCACGCCGACTACGTGAAGAACATGATCACGGGCGCCGCGCAGATGGACGGCGCGATCCTGGTCGTGTCTGCGGTCGACGGCCCGATGCCGCAGACGCGCGAGCACATCCTTCTCGCGCGCCAGGTTGGCGTGCCTTACATCGTCGTGTTCCTCAACAAGTGCGACATCGTCGATGACGAGGAGCTCCTCGATCTCGTCGAGCTCGAGGTGCGCGAGCTCCTGAAGCAGTACCAGTTCCCGGGCGACGACGTGCCGGTGATCCGCGGCGCCGCGATCAAGGCGCTCAACGGCGAGAAGGGCCCGCTCGCCGACGAGGCGATCCTCAAGCTCTACGAGGCGCTCGACACCTACATCCCGCTCCCCGAGCGCCCGAAGGACAAGCCCTTCCTGCTGCCGATCGAAGACGTGTTCTCGATCTCGGGCCGCGGCACGGTCGTCACGGGCCGCATCGAGCGCGGTATGATCAAGGTCGGCGAGGAAGTCGAGATCGTCGGCCTCAAGGACACGCAGAAGTCGGTCGTGACCGGCGTCGAGATGTTCCGCAAGCTCCTCGATGCGGGTGAGGCTGGCGACAACGTCGGCTGCCTGCTGCGCGGCATCGACAAGGAGGCGGTGGAGCGCGGTCAGGTGCTCGCGAAGCCCGGCTCCGTGAAGCCGCACAAGAAGTTCATGGCCGAGGCCTACATCCTCACGAAGGACGAGGGTGGCCGCCACACGCCGTTCTTCAACAACTACCGTCCGCAGTTCTACTTCCGCACGACGGATGTCACCGGCATCGTGACGCTCAAGGAAGGGACGGAGATGGTCATGCCCGGCGACAACGCCGAGTTCACCGTCGACCTGATCCAGCCGATCGCCATGGAGGAGCGCGTGCGCTTCGCCATTCGTGAGGGCGGCCGCACGGTCGGCGCCGGCGTGGTCACGAAAATTATCGAGTAATGAGGAGAATGCGGCGGGCGCCCGGTTTTGCAAGACAGCGGGCGCTCACGCTTCCAGCGGGACGAGTGAGACGATGAACGGCCAAAACATCCGGATCCGGCTCAAGGCGTTCGACCATCGAATTCTCGATGCGTCGACCCGTGAGATCGTGAATACGGCGAAACGAACCGGCGCCGAGGTGCGCGGCCCCATTCCGCTGCCGACCCGTATCGAGCGGTTCACGGTGAACCGCTCGCCGCACATCGACAAGAAGAGCCGCGAGCAGTTCGAGATGCGGACCCACAAGCGGCTCCTCGATATCGTCGATCCGACGCCGCAGACGGTGGACGCGCTCATGAAGCTGGACCTCGCGGCCGGCGTCGACGTGGAGATCAAGCTCTGACGGCTGGCCGGCTGGAGACCGGGCTTCGATGCCCGTCTTTCGAGGTCGGACAGGAACCAGTGGCTCAGTCCTTAGGAAAGGAATGCAACGGATGCGTTCCGGAGTGATTGCACAGAAGGTCGGCATGACGCGGCTCTTCACGGAGACCGGGGAGCATATCCCCGTGACCGTGCTGAAGCTCGACAACCTGCAGGTCGTCGGCCACCTGACGCAGGAAAAGAACGGCTACACCGCGCTCCAGCTCGGTGCCGGCAAGCGCAAGCCGAACCGCGTGACCAAGGCCGAGCGCGGCGGTTTCGCGCGCGCCGAGGTCGAGCCGAAGCGCAAGCTCGCCGAGTTCCGCGTGAGCCCCGAGAACATGATCGAAGTCGGTGCCGAGATCACGGCCGACCACTTCGTCACGGGCCAGCTCGTCGACGTGACCGGCACCAGCCAGGGCAAGGGCTTCCAGGGCGGCATGAAGCGCTGGAACTTCGGTGGCCTGCGCGCGACGCACGGTGTTTCGGTCGTGCATCGCTCGCTTGGTTCGACCGGTCAGCGCCAGGACCCCGGCAAGGTCTTCAAGGGCAAGAAGATGGCCGGCCATCTGGGTGATGAGCGCATCACGACGCTCAACCTCGAGGTGGTGAAGACGGATGTCGAGCGCGGTCTCATTCTGGTGCGCGGCGCGGTGCCGGGTGCCAAGGGTGGCTGGGTGCTGATCCGCGATGCCGTGAAGAAGGCGCCGAAGGATGCGCCGACGCCCGGTGCCTTCCGTGCGCGCGCTGCCGGCGCCGCCCAAGGTGCTGGCCAGACGACGACGGAGCAGGCCTGATGCAGACCCCAGTCACCACGCTCGATGCGGGCTCGGCCGGGACGGTTGAGCTTGCCGACGCGATCTTCAATCTGGAGCCGCGTCCGGACCTCATCCAGCGCACCGTGCGCTGGCAGCTTCTGAAGCGCATGGCCGGTACGCATCATGCCCAGGACCGGTCCGAAGTGACCGTCACGGGCAAGAAGATGTACAAGCAGAAGGGCACCGGCGGTGCTCGTCACGGCGACAAGTCCGTGCCGCAGTGGCGTGGCGGCGGCAAGGCCTTCGGGCCGAAGCCGAGGAGCCATGCCGTCGGTCTGCCGAAGAAGGTGCGTGCGCTGGCGCTCCGCCATGCGCTGTCCGCGAAAGCCAAGGCCGGTGAGCTCGTGGTGCTCGAGAAGGCCGCCTCGACCGACGGCAAGACCAAGGGCCTCAAGGCTCAGCTTTCCGCGCTCGGACTCACGAATGCGCTCTTCATTGACGGCAGTGAGCTCGACACGGGCTTCGTGCAGGCCATGCGCAATATTCCGAACGTCGACCTGCTGCCCGTGCAGGGCATCAACGTCTACGACATCCTGCGCCGCCGGAAGCTGGTGCTGACCAAGGCCGCTGTCGCCGCCCTCGAGGAGCGCTTCAAATGAGCAAGCTCAAGGCCTACGACATCATCCGCGCGCCGGTCATCACCGAGAAGGCGACGATGGCCTCCGAAGCGAACCAGGTGATCTTCAAGGTCGCGCGCTCGGCGACGAAGACCGAGATCAAGGCGGCGGTGGAGCAGCTCTTCAACGTCAAGGTGAAGGCGGTCAACACCCTCGTCCGCAAGGGCAAGCTGAAGGCCTTCAAGGGCATCGTCGCCCGCCAGGGCGAGGTCAAGAAAGCCATCGTGACGCTCGAGGAAGGGCACTCGATCGACATCACGACGGGGCTCTGAGGAATAGAGAACGACCATGGCACTGAAGACATACCGCCCGACGTCGCCTGGCCGCCGCCAGCTCGTGCTCGTTGACCGCGATCACCTCTGGAAGGGCGCGCCCGTCAAGATGCTCGTCGAGGGCAAGAGCAAGACCGGCGGTCGCAACAATCACGGGCGCATCACCATGCGCCACATCGGCGGCGGTCATAAGCAGGCCTATCGCCGCGTGGATTTCCGCCGTCGCAAGTTCGACGTCGAGGGCACGGTCGAGCGGCTCGAGTACGATCCGAACCGGACGGCCTTCATCGCGCTCGTCAAGTACACCGACGGCGAGCTCGCCTACATCCTCGCACCGCAGCGCCTCAATACCGGCGACAAGGTTGTCTCGGGGAGCGCCGTGGACGTGAAGCCCGGCAATGCCATGCCGCTGGCGTCGATCCCGATCGGCACGATCGTGCACAATGTCGAGCTCAAGGCGGGTCGCGGCGGTCAGATCGCGCGCTCGGCCGGCGCCTTCGTGCAGCTCGTCGGCCGTGATGCCGGCTGGGCGGTGCTGAAGCTGAAATCCGGCGAGACGCGTCGCGTGCGCCAGGAGTGCATGGCGACGGTTGGCGCGGTTTCGAACCCGGACCACGGCAACATCTCGATCGGCAAGGCCGGCCGCACGCGCTGGCTCGGCATCCGCCCGACCGTGCGCTCGGTGATGATGAACCCGGTCGATCACCCGAACGGCGGCCGCACCAAGGGCGGCAAGCACTGGGCGACGCCTTGGGGCAAGCCGACCAAGGGCTTCAAGACACGTAAGAACAAAGCGACGGACAAGTTCATCGTCCGCACGCGCACCGGCAAGAGCAAGTAGGAGCATCGATCGTGGCACGTTCTGTTTGGAAAGGCCCGTTCATCGACGGCTATCTCTTGAAGAAGGCCGAGAAAGTGCGCGCATCGGGCCGCAGCGAGATCATCAGGATCTGGTCGCGCCGTTCGACGATCCTGCCGCAGTTTGTCGGCCTGACGTTCGGCGTGCACAACGGCCAGAAGCACATTCCCGTGTCCGTCAACGAGGACATGGTCGGGCACAAGTTCGGCGAGTTCGCGCCGACGCGCACCTTCCATGGCCACAGCGGCGACAAGAAAGCGACGAAGGGCAGGTAAGATGGGCAAGCCCAAAGCCGAACGGCGTCTGCCGGAGAACGAGGTCCAGGCGGTGGCGCGCAACCTGCGCGTCTCACCGCAGAAGCTCAATCTCGTTGCCGCGCTGATCCGCGGCAAGAAGGTGCAGACGGCACTGACCGAGCTCGAGTTCTCGAGGAAGCGCATCGCGGTCGACGTGCGCAAGTGCCTCATGAGCGCGATCGCCAACGCCGAGAATAATCACGGTCTCGACGTCGACGATCTGGTCGTCTCCGAGGCCTTCGTCGGCAAGAACCTCGTCATGAAGCGCTTCCACGCTCGCGGGCGCGGTCGCTCGGGCGGGATCATGAAGCCGTTTTCGCAGCTCACAGTGGTGGTGCGTGAGGTTGCGGCCAAGGCCGCGCCCGAGGCCACAGCAGAGGAGGCCGCCTGATGGGCCACAAGGTCAATCCCGTCGGCCTGCGCGTCGGCATCAACCGCACCTGGGACAGCCGCTGGTTCGCGAGCCGGGCCGAGTACGGCAAGCTGCTGCACGAAGACAGGAAGATGCGCGAGCACATCCTGAAGATGCAGCGCCAGGCCGGCATCGCCAAGATCGTGATCGAGCGCCCGCACAAGAAGTGCCGGGTGACCGTCCACTCCGCGCGTCCGGGCATCCTGATCGGCAAGAAGGGCGCCGACATCGAGAAGCTGCGCGGCGAGCTCGCGCGTCTCACGCAGTCGGAGGTGCATCTCAACATCGTCGAGGTGCGCAAGCCCGAGATCGACGCGACGCTTGTCGCCGAGACGATCGCCCAGCAGCTCGAGCGCCGCGTGGCCTTCCGCCGTGCCATGAAGCGCGCTGTGCAGTCGGCGCTCCGGCTCGGTGCGCAGGGCATCAGGATCAACGTGTCGGGCCGCCTCGGCGGTGCCGAGATTGCCCGCGTCGAGTGGTATCGCGAGGGCCGCGTGCCGCTGCACACGCTCAGGGCCGACATCGATTTCGGCTATGGCGTTGCGCGCACGGCCTACGGGATCATCGGCGTGAAGGTGTGGATCTACAAGGGCGAGATCATCGAGCACGACCCGATGGCGTCCGAGCGCCGCGCGCTCGAGTCGCAGGAGGGCGGCGGCGGTGACCGTCGCCGGCGCGAGGATCGCGGCGATCGGGGTGATCGCGGCGACCGCCGTCAGCGCGCCGAGTAAGGGCTTCGAGGAACGACGACCATGATGCAACCAAAACGGACGAAGTTCCGCAAAGCCCACAAGGGCCGCATTCACGGTGCGGCCAAGGGTGGGACCGAGCTCAACTTCGGATCGCACGGCCTCAAGGCCGCGGCGCCGGAGCGGCTGAGCGCGCGCCAGATCGAGGCGGCACGCCGCGCCATCACGCGTCATATGAAGCGTGCGGGCCGCGTGTGGATCCGCATCTTCCCGGATGTACCGGTGACGAAGAAGCCTGCCGAGGTGCGCATGGGCTCGGGCAAGGGCAGCCCCGAGCTCTGGGTGTGCCGGGTGAAGCCGGGACGGATCATGTTCGAGATCGACGGTGTGCCGGACAACGTCGCCCGCGAGGCGCTGACGCTCGGCGCGGCCAAGCTGCCGATCGCGACGCGCATCGTGACGCGACTGCTGTGATGATCGCCTGAGACGCGACGAGAGAGTTTGAGAGGCCTCAGATGGCGACAGAGAAATTCAAGGGCATGACGCTCGATCAGCTCGATGAAGAGCTGATCAAGCTCAAGAAGGAGCAGTTCAACCTGCGCTTTCAGGCGGCGTCCGGCCAACTCGAGAACACGGCGCGCATTCGCGTGGTTCGCCGCGAGATCGCTCGCGTGAAGACGTTTGCCCGTTCGCTCAGGGGCAATGCCCCGGCTGCGGCCAGCAAGTAGGTAGGAGCACGATCATGCCAAAGCGGATTCTCAACGGCGTCGTTGTCTCCGACAAGAACAACAAGACGATCGTGGTCGAGGTGGAGCGCCGCTTCACGCACCCACTGCTGAAGAAGACCGTGCGCCGGTCGAAGAAGTATCAGGCGCACGACGAAGAGAACACGTTCAAGGTCGGCGACAAGGTGCGCATCCAGGAGAGTGCGCCGATCTCGCGCCACAAGCGCTGGGTCGCACTGAAGCAGCCGGGCTGACGCGGCAGGAAGGATTGAGGATCGCGCCATGATCCAGATGGAATCAAATCTCGCTGTCGCCGACAACTCCGGCGCCCGTCGCGTGCAATGCATCAAGGTGCTCGGCGGCTCCAAGCGTCGCTACGCGACGATCGGCGACACGATCGTCGTGTCGGTGAAGGAGGCCATTCCGCGCGGCCGTGTGAAGAAGGGCCAGGTCATGAAGGCCGTGATCGTGCGGACCGCCAAGGGCGTGCGCCGTGCGGACGGCTCGCTCATCCGCTTCGACCGCAACGCGGCGGTGCTGATCAATGCCAACGGCGATCCGATCGGCACGCGCATCTTCGGGCCGGTCACGCGCGAGCTGCGTGCGCGGAAGCACGTGAAGATCATGTCGCTTGCGCCGGAGGTGCTGTAATGCCTTCGCTGAAGATCAAGAAGGGTGACCACGTCATCGTCCTGGCTGGCCGCGACAAGGGCAAGCACGGCGAGGTCATCAAGGTGATCCCCAAGGAGAACCGCGCGCTCGTGCGTGGCGTGAACATGGTGCGCCGCCATCAGAAGCAGACCGCGACCGCCGAGGGTGGGATCGTCTCCAAGGAAGCAACTATCGAACTGTCGAACCTCGCGCTCGAGGATCCGAAGGACGGCAAGCCGACGCGCGTCGGCTTCAAGTTCCTCGACGACGGCCGCAAGGTGCGGTTCTCGAAGCGCTCGGGCGAAGTCATTCCGGAGAAGACATAAGTCATGGCCGACAACGCGAAACAGAAGGGCGGTGGCGCCCCCGCTGGCGCCAAGGCCGGTGCTGCGAAGGCTGGCAAGCCGCAGGGCAAAGGTCCGCCCGGCAAGGAAGCCAAGAGCAAGCCGGCGGCCGGTGGTGCAGCAGCGCCGAGGAAGCCGCGCCCGGCGGACTACAAGCCGCGCATGAAGGCGCTTTACGAGGCCGAGATCCGCAAGAAGCTCGCGGAGCACTTCGGGTACCAGAACCCGATGCGCATTCCGCGCCTCGAGCAGATCGTGCTCACCATGGGCGTCGGCGAAGCCGTGAACGACCGCAAGAAGGTCGAGAATGCATCGAAGGACCTCGCGATGATCGCGGGGCAGCGGCCGGTCATCACGCGGGCGCGGAAGTCAATCGCGACCTACAAGGTGCGTGAGAACATGGCGCTCGGCGCCAAGGTGACGCTGCGCGGCGATCGCATGTACGAGTTCCTCGACCGTCTGGTCACGATCGCGCTGCCGCGCGTGAAGGACTTCCGCGGGCTGAATGCGAAGAGCTTCGACGGTCGCGGCAACTTTGCTCTGGGCCTCAAGGAGCACATCGTGTTCCCGGAGATCGACTATGACCAGGTCGACGAAATCTGGGGCATGGACGTGATCGTATGCACGACCGCGAGCACCGATGACGAGGCGCGCGAGCTGCTGCGCGCTTTCAATTTCCCGTTCCGGACCTAAGGCTCCGGAGCAGAATTCGATCAGGCGGGTACAACCCTGCCGGCATGTGGGTCTTGGAGGACCTGATGGCGAAGAAGAGCTCGATCAACAAGAATGAGCGCCGGCGCAAGCTGGTGGATCAGTACGCCGTGCGGCGCAAAGAGCTGAAAGAGACGGCGGCTGATCTCAAGAAGCCGGCCGAGGAGCGCTTCGCTGCGCAACTCAAGCTCGCCACGCTGCCGCGGAACTCGTCGAAGACGCGCATTCGCAACCGCTGCGAGATCACGGGCCGCTCGCGCGGCTACTATCGCAAGCTCAAGCTTTGCCGCAACCAGCTCCGCGAGCTGGCAAGCCAGGGCATGATCCCCGGCATGGTCAAGTCGAGCTGGTAGAAGGACGAGACCCTATGGCGATGAACGATCCGCTCGGAGATATGCTGACCCGCATCCGCAATGCGCAGATGCGGCGGCGTCCGAAGGTCACGAGCCCGGCTTCAAACCTCAGGACGCGCGTCCTCGACGTGCTGGCCGAGGAAGGCTATATCCGCGGCTACACGCGCGTCGATCACAAGAACGGCCTCTCGGAGCTCGAGATCGAGCTCAAGTACCTGAACGGCCAGCCGGCGATCAAGGAGATCTCCCGCGTCTCCAAGCCCGGCCGGCGCGTGTACTCGCCGCTCCGCGATCTGCCGACGGTCGCCAACGGCCTCGGCCTTTCGATCCTGTCGACGCCGAAGGGCGTGATGTCCGATACGCGGGCCCGCGAGGAACAGGTCGGCGGCGAGGTGCTCTGCAGCGTGTTCTAAGTGCGGTGGCGCTGCGGCGCCTGCGCTGGACGAATTGAATTGAGGAACTGAGGCGATGTCGCGCATCGGCAAGAAACCGGTCCCCATTCCCGCCAATGTGCAGGCGGAAGTGAGCGGCCAGACTGTCAAAGTCAAGGGGCCGAAGGGTGAGCTCTCCGTGACGCTCCCCGAGGACGTCAAGGTCGAGAAGACCGCCGAGGGCGTCAGCGTGACGCCGCGCGAGGACACGCAGCGCGCGCGCGCCATGTGGGGTCTGTCGCGCACACTCGTCGACAATCAGGTCAAAGGCGTCGTCAACGGCTATGCCGAGACGCTCGAGATCCACGGCGTCGGCTTCCGCGCCCAGCTCAAGGGCAAGGATCTGACGCTGCAGCTCGGGTTCAGCCACGAGATCAACTACAAGATCCCCGCCGACATCGACGTGAAGCTTGGCGGCCCGCGCCAGGATCACGTGCTGATCTCGGGCATCGACAAGCAGAAAGTCGGGCAGGTGGCCGCGGAGATCCGCGCCTTCCGTCCGCCGGAGCCGTACCAGGGCAAGGGTGTGCGCTATCAGGGCGAGTTCATCCTGCGCAAGGAAGGCAAGAAGAAGTAAGCGAGAGAGCCGATGAGCGCCCACGACAAACAGTTCCAGCGCCGCGCCCAGCGCGTACGGCGGACCTTGAAGAAGGTCGCGGATGGACGGCCGCGGCTGTCGGTTTTCCGTTCGTCCAAGCACATCTATGCGCAGGTGATCGATGACGCCAAGGGCGTCACGCTCGCGGCTGCCTCGAGCCTTGAGAAGGACCTCAAGGGCAAGCTGAAGACCGGCGCCGACAAGGCTGCTGCTGCCGAGGTCGGCAAGCTTCTCGCCGAGCGCGCGGTCAAGGCCGGGGTTTCCGCTGTCGTGTTCGATCGCGGTGGCTACATCTATCACGGTCGCGTCAAGTCGCTGGCCGATGCGGCCCGCGAAGGCGGCCTGAGCTTCTGAGCGAGAAAGGGTTATCGACGTGGCACGCAATCCCTCCCGTGACCGGGACCGCGACGACGATCGCAAGGGCGATTTCACCGAGAAGCTCGTCCACATCAACCGCGTCGCCAAGGTTGTGAAGGGCGGCAAGCGGTTCGGTTTCGCGGCACTCGTGGTCGTCGGCGATCAGCAGGGTCAGGTCGGCTTCGGCCACGGCAAGGCGCGCGAGGTGCCGGAAGCCATCCGCAAGGCGGGCGAGGCCGCGCGCCGCGCCATGCTTCGCGTGCCGATGCGCGACAAGCGCACGCTGCATCATGACTGCAAGGGCCGCCACGGTGCGGGCCGCGTCGTCCTGCGTGCAGCACCTCCCGGCACCGGCATCATTGCCGGCGGCCCGATGCGCGCGGTCTTCGATGCGCTCGGCGTGCGCGATGTCGTTGCGAAGTCGCTCGGCTCGTCGAACCCCTACAACATGGTTCGCGCCACGTTCGACGCGCTGAAGACGCAGGAGAACCCGCGCGCCGTTGCCGCCCGCCGCAGCAAGAAGGTGAGCGAGATCGTGGCTCGCCGGCGCGACACTGCGGGCGAGGCTGTGGAAGCGGCCCAGGAATAGACCAGGAGTGGGCAAGTATCCGGCGGATCGCGGCGCTCTGAGCCGCCCTGACGGAAGCAAGGCCAGAGGACACGAAGAACATGGCAGACGGCAAGAGTGGCGCCGGCAAGACGATCACCGTCGAGCAGATCGCAAGCCCCACGCGACGCCCTGACATCCAGCGCCAGACCCTGATCGGGCTCGGCCTCAACAAGCTGCACCGCCGGCGCACGCTCGTCGATACGCCGGACGTGCGCGGCATGATCAACAGGATTCCGCACCTCGTCAGGATCGTCGAAGAGACGAAATAGCGGCGTCGGGCACAGAAGGAGCGCGGGGCCATGCGGCTCAACGACATCAAGGACAATCCCGGTTCGCGCAAGACGCGCATCCGCATAGGGCGTGGCATCGGCTCAGGTATCGGCAAGACCGGCGGCCGCGGCGGCAAGGGTCAGACGGCGCGTTCGGGCGTCGCTATCGGTGGCTTCGAGGGCGGCCAGATGCCGCTCCATCGCCGTCTGCCGAAGCGCGGCTTCCGCTCGCGCAGCCGCGATGAGTTCAACGAGGTATCACTCGGCGGCCTCCAGGGCGCCGTCGATGCCGGTCGCCTCGATGCGGGTAAGCCCGTCGATGTTGCCGCCCTCAAAGCTGCGGGCCTCGTACGCCGCGAACTGAGCGGCGTTCGTGTTCTCGGCGGCGGCGAGCTCAAGGCGGCGCTCAAGCTGACGATCCATCACGCCACGGCCTCCGCCCGCGCGGCGATCGAGAAGGCCGGCGGCGCGATCACCCTCATCGAGCGCAAGGTTCTCGCGGCCGACGAGGCAAAGCGCGCCAAGACGGCGGCCAAGAAGGCCAAGGCGGGCGGCAAGAAGAAGTCGTCCGACGACGAATAGGGCCGCGTATCCGGTCGGGGCAAGGACGGGTGCGGAACGGTTGCTTGGGGACCGCGTCGTTGTCGCCCGTTGCGCCGGACCTGTCCAAGCCCCATGTTTGAGCAAAATTCGCGCGGCTCCGCCTGGTCCTCCAGCGCGGGGCCCGAACCCGTCCCGGGAGCCTGAAACGCCATGGTATCGGCCGCCGAGCAACTTGCATCCAATCTGAACTTCGGCGCCTTCGCAAAGGCGGAGGAGCTCAAGAGGCGGATCTGGTTCACGCTGGGAGCGCTTGTCGTCTACCGTGTCGGGACCTTCATCCCGATGCCCGGCATCGATCCGGTTGCCTTCGCCGAGACGTTCCGCCAGAACGCGTCCGGCATCCTCGGCATGGTCAATCTGTTCGCCGGCGGGGCGATCGAGCGCATGGCGATCTTCGCGCTCAACATCATGCCGTACATCTCTGCTTCGATCATCCTGCAGCTGATGTCGTCGGTCTCGCCGAAGCTCGAGGCTCTCAAGAAGGAGGGCGAGCAGGGCCGCAAGCAGATCAACCAGTACACCCGCTATCTGACGGTGGTGCTCGCCGCCTTCCAGGCCTATGGCATCGCGATCGGGCTCGAGGGCTCACGCGGCTCCGCGGGTTCCGTGGTCCTCGATCCCGGCTGGTTCTTCCGCATGTCGACGGTGATCACGCTCGTCGGCGGCACGATGTTCCTCATGTGGCTCGGCGAGCAGATCACCGCGCGTGGCGTCGGCAACGGCATCTCGCTCATCATCTTCGCCGGCATCGTCGCCGGTCTGCCGAGCGCGATCATCGGTCTCTTCGAGCTCGCACGCACCGGCGCGCTGGCGACACCGCTGCTGCTTGCGCTCCTTGTGCTCATGCTGGCGGTCGTCGCGGCGATCGTCTTCATGGAGCGTGCCCAGAGACGCCTGCTCATACAGTATCCGAAGCGACAGGTCGGCAACCGCATGTTCCAGGGCGAGGCCTCGCACCTTCCTCTGAAACTCAACACCGCCGGTGTCATTCCGCCGATCTTCGCCTCCTCGCTGCTGCTGCTGCCGATCACGGCGGCACAGTTCAGCCAAGGCACCGGCACGGGTTCGGAGTGGCTGAACGCGCTCGTGGCGGCACTCGGTCGCGGCCAGCCGCTGCACATCTTTATCTACGTGGCGATGATCATCTTCTTTGCGTTCTTCTATACCGCCGTCGTT
>CAUJKI010000139.1 GCA_963205015.1 Pseudomonadota bacterium | reverse complement strand
CGCAATGGAGGGGTGGCGCTGCGATCCCAAGGCATGGGTTAGAGACGATGCAGAATTGCTTTCGGCACCGAGGGAGCGGGCGCGGGACATTGCCGCTGGGCGCGCTCCTGGCTGCACTGGTGCTGACGGGCTGCGACCGGCCCCAGGCTCAGAACAAGGCTCAGCAGGCACCACCGCCGCCATCCGTCACGACCAGCCAGCCGGTCGTCAGCGAGATCGTCGAGTGGGACGAGTACACCGGTCGCTTCGAGCCCGTCGCGAGCGTCGAGGTGCGCGCGCGCGTATCCGGCTACGTGGACAAGATCGCCTTTATCGACGGCCAGTCGGTGAAGAAGGGTGATCTCCTGTTCGTCATCGATCCGCGGCCCTTCGAGCGCGCTCTGGCGCAGGCGCAGGCCGAGCTCGATCAGGCGCGCACGAAGGCGCAGAACTCGGCGCTGGACGTCGACCGCGGCCGGCCGCTGGTCGAGCGCAAGATCATGTCCGAGAAGATGTTCGACGACCGCGCCAACCTGCTGCGGGAGGCCGAATCCGCGGTCAAGGTCGCCGAGGCCAAGGTCGCGACGGCCGAGCTCGAGCTCGCGTTCACGCGGATCACCGCGCCCATCGACGGGCGCATGAGCCGCGCCGCCGTCAGCCTCGGAAGCTGGATCTCGGCCGGCGGCACCGCCAATGCGACGATGCTCACGCTGCTCGTGACCCAGGACCCGATCCACATCTACTTCGACATCAGCGAGAACAACTACATCAAATATAAGCGCCTGGCCGAGCAGGGTGCGCTCGCGGGCAAGAACAGTACGGGGGCGGACGTCCACGTCGCGCTGCCCGACGAGACGGACTTCGCACACCGCGGCAAGCTCGACTTCGTCGACAATCGTCTCGATCCGGGTACGGCCACCATGCGCGCCCGCGCGATCCTCTCCAATGGCAAGCAGATGTTCTCGCCGGGCATGTTCGCGCGCGTGCGTCTCGCGGGTGCGCCGCCGAAGCCGACGGTCCTCCTCCCGGATGCGGCGATCGGTACGGACCAGGCGGAAAAGTTCGTGCTCGTCGTGGCTGACGACGGGATGGTCTCGCGCCGCAACGTGTTGCTCGGGCCTCTCCACCAGGGCCTTCGCGTTGTCAGGAAGGGTGTCGAGGCCCAGGACTGGGTGGTCACGAGCGGTCTGCAGCGAGCGCGTCCTGGGCAGAAGGTGACGGCCAACCGCGAGGTGCTGCGCCTTTCGGCCGTTCGCTTGCCGGCGGGTCAAGGACCGGTCAGCCGGTAGTTCTCCAGATCGGGAGCACCCGCTTCTCCTGCAGCAGGATGGCATCACGCCTGCAGCATTCGGCCTTGACAGGGGCGCCCTGCCGGCTCGCTTATTGAGCCGCGCCATTCGCCGCCAACTGCCACGGACCCACGCTCTCATGACCAAGCCTCGTCTGTTCACGCCGCTCGCGATCCGCGACGCGACGTTCAAGAACCGTGTCGTCATTGCGCCCATGGCGACGTATTCCGCGGTCGAAGGCGTCGTGCAGGATTGGCATCTCGCACATTACGGCCGCTTCGCGCTTGGAGGTGCAGGCTGCGTCGTCATCGAGGCGACGGCCGTTACGGACCAGGGCAGGATCACAAATGGCGACGTCGGCATCTGGTCGTCCGAGCACGCGAAAGCCCTGAGCCGGGTCGCGAAGTTCATCAGGCAGCAGGGCGCGCTCCCCGCGATCCAGCTTGCGCACGCGGGTCGCAAGGGGTCCATGCAGCGCCCCTGGCACGGCAATGGCCCGCTCACCGCGGAGGACCTCGCACGAGGCGACAGGACCTGGCCGATCGTATCGGCGGTCGCCGAGCCCATGGCACCGGGCTATATCGTCCCGCAGGCATTGAGCGTTGCCGACATCGCACAGCTTGTGCGCGACTGGGCGGCGGCGGCCGAGCGAGCCGTCGAGGCCGGCTTCGAGATGATCGAGATCCACAATGCGCACGGATATCTCGCGCACCAGTTCCTCTCGCCGCTCTCGAACAAGCGCAACGACGCCTACGGTGGCGACTTCGAGGGCCGCACGCGCTTTCCGCTCGAAATCGCCGAGGCCATCCGCAAGGTCATTCCGAAGGGAATGCCGCTCTTCCTCCGCGTCTCGGCGGTGGATGGCATGGATGGCGGATGGACGATGGATGACACGGTCGCCTACGCCAAGGCGCTCAAGGCGCGCGGCGTCGACGTGATCGACTGCTCGTCGGGGGGCCTCGTCGGCTCGGCGACGGCGGCGCGCGTCAAGCGCTCGTGGGGCTTCCAGGTGCCCTACGCCGAGCGCGTACGCCGCGAGGCGGGGATCAAGTCCATGGCCGTCGGCCTGATCGTGGAACCGGCGCACGCTGAGGACATCCTCCAGAAGGAGCAGGCGGACCTTATCGCGATCGCACGCGAGGCGCTGGTCAATCCCTGCTGGCCGCAGATGGCAGAGGTGGCTCTCGGCCGGCCGATGAAGGACGCGCTCGACGATTGGACCGTGCAGTACGGCTGGTGGCTCAAGCTGCGCGAGCGGACGATTGCGGATATTCGCGCCGACGAGGCGCGCCAGGGGTGAGAAACGGAAGCGAACAGGAGTGCTGACGCCATGAAGCTGATGATGTTCAAGAAAGGCAGCGGGGACGCGCTCGGCGTCGTCGAAGGGGACAGTGTGATCGACGTTTCATCAGTCGGAACACTCCAGCATGTGATCGCGGGCGGCTCGTCGGCGCTTGCGGCCGTGAAAGCCGCTGCTGCCAAGGGCTCGAAGCAGGCGCTGGCCTCCGTCAAGCCAGCGCTGCCCATTGCCCGGCCGGGGAAGTTCCTCTGCATCGGCCTTAATTACGCAGCGCACGCTGCTGAAGGCGGGCACGCGACGCCGACCTACCCAGCCCTGTTTCCGCGCTTTCACTCATCACTCGTCGCCGCCGGCGAGCCGGTGGTGCGGCCGAAGGAATCGATCCAGCTCGACTATGAGTGTGAGCTGACGATCGTGATCGGCAAGGGCGGCCGCCACATTCCCGAGAGCAAGGCGCTCGAGCACGTGTTTGGCTATACGTTGTTCAATGACGTGTCCGTACGCGACTTTCAACGCAAGGGTGCGCAGTGGACGCCGGGCAAGAACTTCGACGGGACGGGGCCGCTCGGTCCGGTTGTGGTGACGTCCGATGAGTTGCCGCCGGGCGCTTCGGGCCTGCGGATTTGCACACGCGTCAATGGCGAGACAATGCAGGACAGCAATACGTCCGACATGATCTTCTCGACGGCGAAAATCGTCGCGATCCTTTCGGAGTTCATGACCCTCGAGCCGGGCGACCTCATTGCGACTGGCACGCCCTCCGGCGTCGCCCATGCGCGCAAGCCGCCGGCGTGGATGAAGGCGGGTGACAAGGTCGAGGTCGAAGTCGAACGAATCGGTATTCTTGCGAACCCGGTTGTCGACGCCAAATAGGCCAATTAGTTGACCCTCTGCGTCGACTTTCGCAGCCCGCAAGGAACATGCGGGCTGCGGCACATGAGGCCTAGCATACCGCGGCGCACCACGCTAAAGAGTGCGGCGAACGTGTGGCCCGCCGCACGGCCCGCCTGATTCCTCGCGCAGAAACGGGACGCGAATGCCCAAGAAGCTGATCATCGATGGTACCGAGATCGAGGTCGAGGACGGGATCACGCTTCTTCAGGCATGTGAGCAGGCGGGGATCGAGATCCCCCGCTTCTGCTATCACGAGCGCCTCTCCATCGCCGGTAACTGCCGCATGTGCCTCGTCGAGGTGGCGGGCATGCCGAAGCCGCAGGCCTCTTGCGCGCTTGGCGTCAACGACCTCCCTCCGAACCGCGACGGCAGCCCGAAGGTCATCAATACCCGCTCGCCCATGGTCAAGAAGGCGCGCGAGGGGGTGATGGAGTTCCTGCTGATCAACCACCCGTTGGATTGCCCGATCTGCGACCAGGGAGGCGAGTGCGATCTCCAGGACCAGGCCATGGCCTTCGGCAAGGGCGGCTCGCGTTTCCATGAGAACAAGCGCGCCGTCGACGAGAAATACCTAGGTCCGCTCATCAAAACCATGATGACGCGCTGTATCCAGTGTACGCGCTGCGTCCGCTTCATGACCGAGATCGCCGGCGTCGAGGAGCTTGGCGCCATCGGCCGCGGCGAGGACATGGAGATCACGACATATCTCGAGCAGGGGATGATGTCGGAGCTCTCCGCCAACGTCGTTGACCTCTGTCCGGTCGGCGCGCTGACGCACCGGCCCTGGGCCTTCAATGCGCGCCCCTGGGAAATGCGCAAGACCGAATCGATCGACGTCATGGACGCGCTCGGCGCCGCGATCCGCGTCGACACGCGCGGGCGCGAGGTGATGCGCATCCTGCCGCGCAACAACGACGCGGTGAACGAGGAATGGATCACTGACAAGACGCGCCATGTCGCCGATGGCCTGAGAACACAGCGCCTCGATCAGCCGTACGTGCGCCGCAATGGCCGCCTTGAGCCTGCGAGCTGGGGCGAGGCGCTCGATCTTGTGGCGAAGAAGCTCTCAAGGACCGCGCCTGAGCGGATCGGCGCCATTGCCGGCGATCTCTGTGGCGCCGAGGAGATGTTTGCGCTCAAGTCGCTTCTCAGCGCGCGCGGCGTCACTAACCTCGACTGTCGCCAGGATGGCGCCAAGCTCGATCCTGCACTCGGGCGCGCGAGCTATCTCTTCAATTCGACGATCGAAGGCATCGAGCAGGCGGATGCGATTCTGCTCGTCGGGACAAACCCTCGGATCGAGTCGGCAGTCCTCAACGGGCGCATCCGCAAGCGTTGGCGTCAGGGCGGCATCAGCATCGGCCTGGTCGGCGCGCCGGCGGATCTGACCTATGGCGCGGATCATCTCGGCACGGGGCCGGTCGCGCTCATCGAGATCGCCGAGGGCAAGAGCCCCTTCTCCGGCGTCCTCCGCCAGGCACAGCACCCCATGGTCATCGTCGGCATGGGCGCTGCAGCGCGCCCCGACGGCGCCGCAGTGCTCGCCCTCGCCGCACGGATCGCGCGCGATTGCATGGTCGGCAAGGATGCGGGCTGGAATGCCTTCAACGTGCTGCACACGGCCGCCGCACGCGCTGGCGGTCTCGATCTTGGCTTCGTGCCGGGCAAAGGCGGGCTCGATGTCGCCGGCATGATGGCCGCGGCCGGTGAGGGCCGCCTCGATGTGCTCTATCTGCTCGGTGCCGACGAGATCGATATGAACCGCCTCGGCAAGGCGTTCGTGATCTATCAGGGCAGCCATGGCGATGCCGGCGCCCACCGCGCGGACGTGATCCTCCCCGGTGCGGCGTACACCGAGAAGGAAGCCATCTACGTCAATCTCGAAGGCCGTCCGCAGATGACGGCGAAGGCCGCCTTCCCGCCGGGTGAGGCACGAGAGGACTGGACGATCCTGCGCCAGCTCTCAGCCGTCATGGGCGCGCCGCTGCCCTTCGACAACGTGCGCGAGCTCCGTGCAAATATGCTCAAGGCGGCACCCGTGCTCGCTGCGCTCGATGTGGTTTCGCCGGCCGGATCGGCGGGCGTCGAGCGCCTCGCCGAGCGCGCTGGCAACCTCGACGAGACGCCGTTCACGTCCCCGATCCGCGACTTCTACATGACCAATCCGATTGCCCGCGCCTCTGCAGTCATGGCGGAGCTCTCGATCATCAAGGCGGGCAGCGGCCGCATACGCGCGGCGGCGGAGTGAGGCAGGCCAGCACGCATGTTTCCGACAACCTTTGAAACCTGGTGGGACTACGCGCTCTGGCTCGCGCTGACGGTCGGCGCGAGCCTGCTGCTCATGGTGTCGCTGCTGGTTATCATCGCCTTCCTCCTGCTCATGGACCGCAAGGTCTGGGCGGCGGTGCAGCTTCGCCGCGGCCCGAATGTCGTCGGCCCCTTCGGCCTGCTGCAGTCCTTTGCCGACCTCCTCAAATTCGTGCTCAAGGAGCCCGTGATCCCGGCCGGCGCCGACAAGGGGGTGTTTCTGCTCGCGCCGCTCGTCACGACCGTCCTGGCGCTCGCGGCGTGGGCAGTCATCCCGGTCGGCAGCGGCCTCGTCATTTCCGATCTGAACGTCGGTGTTCTTTATCTCCTCGCGATTTCCTCGCTCGGCGTCTACGGCATCCTCATGGGGGGATGGGCTTCCAACTCGAAGTATCCGTTCCTCGGCGCCCTGCGCTCGGCCGCGCAGATGGTCTCCTACGAGGTCTCGATCGGCTTCGTGATCATCACGGTGCTGCTGCTGGTCGGCTCACTCAACATGAGTGCGATCGTGACGTCGCAGCAAACCGGCATCGGCACGAGCCTAGGACTGCCCAACTCGTTCCTCGACTGGAACTGGCTGGTGCTCTTCCCGATGTTCGTCGTGTTCTTCATCTCGGCGCTCGCGGAGACGAACCGGCCGCCCTTCGACCTGCCGGAAGCGGAATCGGAACTCGTCGCGGGGTTCATGGTTGAGTATTCATCGACGCCGTACCTGCTGTTCATGCTCGGCGAGTACGTGGCGATCGTGACCATGTGCGCGCTGACGACGATCATGTTCCTCGGCGGCTGGCTGCCGCCGATCGATCATTGGCTGATCAACTGGGTTCCGGGGCCAATCTGGTTCCTGCTCAAGGTCACGTTCGTCTTCTTCATGTTCGCGATGGTGAAGGCCATGGTGCCGCGCTACCGCTACGATCAGCTCATGCGGCTCGGCTGGAAGGTGTTCCTGCCGCTCTCGCTCACCATGGTCGTGGTGGTCGCGGCCATTCTCCACTTCGGAGGGCTTGCGCCATGACCCTGCTGACCGCCGCAGTGCGCGCGAAACCCCAACGAGGCCGCTCATGAGCGTCGCCCAAGGCGTCAAATCGCTCTTCCTGAAGGAGTTCGTCTCGGCGTTCTTCCTCGCCATGCGCTACTTCTTCGCGCCGAAGAAGACGCTCAACTATCCCTTCGAGAAGGGGCCGCTGAGCCCGCGCTTCCGCGGCGAGCACGCGCTGCGCCGCTATCCGAACGGCGAAGAGCGCTGTATTGCCTGCAAGCTCTGCGAAGCGATCTGTCCCGCGCAGGCGATCACCATCGAGGCGGGGCCGCGTCGCAATGACGGTACGCGGCGCACGACCCGCTACGACATCGACATGGTGAAGTGCATCTACTGTGGCCTGTGCCAGGAGGCCTGTCCCGTGGATGCAATCGTCGAAGGACCGAACTTCGAGTTCGCCACCGAGACGCGTGAGGAGCTCTACTACGACAAGGCTCGGCTGCTTGCGAACGGCGATCGCTGGGAGCGCGAGATTGCAAAGAATATCGCGCTCGACGCGCGCTATCGCTGACGCACGGGCATGACGCCGGCTCCGCCAGTTATTGCAGGACAGGCCTTGGGGATGATCGAGGGGTGAGGATCAGCGGATGGCATTGACGGCGCTCTTCTTCTACCTGTTCGCCGCCGTAACGGTGATGTCCGGGCTTCTGGTCATCGTCGCGCGCAATCCCGTGCACGCGGTCCTGTGGCTGATCCTCGCCTTCTTCAATGCCGCGGGTCTCTTCGTCCTGCTCGGCGCCGAGTTCCTGGCGATGATCCTGGTCGTTGTTTACGTGGGCGCCGTCGCGGTGCTCTTCCTCTTCGTCGTGATGATGCTCGACGTGGATTTCGCGTCGCTGCGCGCAGGTTTCATCCGGCACGCCTCGGTCGGGGCGCTCGTAGGGCTCGTGCTGCTCGTCGAGCTGATCATGGTGCTTGCAACGCGCGTGATCGGCGGGGCAAGTGTTGCTGCCGGCGCGGCAAAGGCGCCAGCCGCCGCACCGGCCATCACCAATACCGAGGCGCTCGGCCGGCTGCTCTATACGCAGTACGTCTATTTCTTCCAGGCAGCGGGGCTCATCCTGCTCGTCGCCATGATCGGCGCGATCGTGCTGACGCTGCGCCACAAGGAAGGCGTGCGGCGCCAGTCGATCTCGGCTCAGAACGCGCGCAATCCGGCGACGGCGATCGAGATCGTGAACCTCGCGCCGGGCCAGGTCATCATGCCGAGCGGGGAGCGCAGGTGATGAGAAACGGGCGCGACCAGCAGGACAGCAGCTCGAATGTCGTTTCTCTTGCCGGCGCGCGCAAGCAGGCCAAAGCGGCGGCGCAGACCCGCAAGGGGCACGTCGGCGGTGAGCGGCGGCCGACAAAGGGCCAGTGGCTGATGAGCGTGCTCTTCGTGACGCTCGCGATTGGCGGCGTTTTCGCGCTCGCGGTCCCGCTGTTGCGCGCGGCCGGCATCGTGGGGGGCTGAGGGAGCGCCATGGAGATCGGGCTCGGACATTATCTCGCGGTCGCAGCGTGTCTCTTCACGCTCGGCATCTTCGGCATCTTCCTCAACCGGAAGAACGTGATCGTCATTCTCATGTCGGTCGAGCTGATGCTGCTCGCCGTCAATATCAACCTCGTCGCGTTCTCGAGCTACCTCGGCAATCTTACCGGCCAGGTGTTCGCCCTGTTCGTGCTGACGGTCGCGGCTGCCGAGGCGGCGATCGGTCTTGCGATCGTGGTCGTCTATTTCCGCAACCGCGGCACCATCGCGGTTGAAGACATCAACATGATGAAGGGGTAGAGGCGCGACGCTCGCGCGCCGCACCCTCCGGGACCAACGCATGATCTACCAGGCCATCGTCTTCCTCCCGCTGCTCGGCGCGCTGATCGCCGGCTTTTTCGGCCGCTTCATCGGTCCGCGCCCGTCGGAGCTGATCACCTCGGGCTTCCTGGTGGTCGCCGCGGTGCTCTCGTGGATCGCCTTCTGGCAGGTCGGCATCGGGCACGCGACGGACAAGATCACGCTTCTGCGCTGGGTTTCCTCCGGCGAGCTCGATGTATCCTGGGCCATCCGCGTCGATACACTGACGGCGGTGATGTTGGTCGTGGTCAATACCGTCTCCGCCCTCGTGCACATCTACTCGATCGGCTACATGCACGAGGATCCGCACCGACCGCGCTTCTTCGCCTATCTCTCGCTCTTCACGTTCGCCATGCTCATGCTGGTGACGGCGGACAACTTCCTCCAGCTCTTCTTCGGTTGGGAAGGCGTCGGCCTCGCCTCCTACTTGCTGATCGGTTTCTGGTACCTGAAGCCCGAGGCGAACGCGGCGGCCATCAAGGCCTTCGTTGTCAACCGCGTCGGCGACTTCGGCTTCGCGCTCGGCATCTTCGGCGTGTTCCTCGTCTTCCAGACCATCAATTTCGACGCCGTGTTCGCGGCCGCGCCGCAGCAGGCCGGCAAGACGATGAGCTTCCTCGGCTACGAGGTCGACATCCTGACGACGCTCTGTCTGCTGCTCTTCCTCGGTGCCATGGGCAAGTCGGCGCAGTTCCTGCTGCACACCTGGCTGCCGGACGCCATGGAAGGCCCGACGCCCGTCTCGGCGCTCATCCACGCTGCGACCATGGTGACGGCCGGCGTGTTCATGGTCGCGCGCCTCTCGCCGCTGTTCGAGCTGGCGCCGGTTGCGCTGCAGGTCGTGACGCTCGTCGGCGCCGTGACGGCCTTCTTCGCGGCGACGGTCGGCCTCGTCCAGAACGACATCAAGCGTGTGATTGCCTACTCGACGTGCTCGCAGCTCGGCTACATGTTCGCAGCGATCGGTGTCGGCGCCTACTCCGCAGGCATCTTCCATCTTTTCACGCACGCCTTCTTCAAGGCGCTGCTGTTCCTCGGTGCGGGCTCCGTCATCCACGCCATGCATCATGAGCAGGACATGCGCCACATGGGCGGCCTGCGCTCCAAGATCCCGATCACGTGGGCCATGATGCTGATAGGCACGTTGGCGCTCACCGGCGTCGGCATTCCCTTTGTCGCGGGCTTTGCCGGCTTCCACTCCAAGGACGTCATCGTCGAAGCCGCTTACGCGGGCCACACGCCTTACAACTATGCCTTCTGGCTGCTGGTGATCGCCGCCTTCATGACGTCGTTCTATTCGTGGCGGCTCATGTTCATGACGTTCTACGGCCGCACGCGCGCCGACCATCATACCTACGAGCATGCGCACGAGAGCCCCTACGTCATGCTCGTGCCCCTCCTTGTGCTGGCTGCGGGCGCGATCTTCGCCGGCTTCGTCTTCAAGGGGCTTTTCGTCGGCGACGGCTACAAGATGTTCTGGGGTAAGGCCCTTTTCGAGGGACCGGGTAGCCACATCATGCACGCTATCCACGAGGTGCCGGCATGGGTCGCGATGTCGCCGTTCTTCGCGATGCTCGCCGGCTTCGCCCTCTCCTATCTCTACTACATCCATTCGCCATGGCTGCCCGAGGCGACGGCGAACGCGTTCCGTCCGCTTTATCTTTTCCTGCTCAACAAGTGGTACTTCGACGAGCTCTATGACCGCATCTTCGTAAGGCCGGCCTTTGCGATCGGACGATTTCTCTGGAAGAAGGGCGACGGCGCGGTGATCGACGGGGCGATCGACGGCACGGCCAATCGCGTGCTGGTGACGGCCAACAACGTCGCCAGGCTGCAGACGGGCTATATCTATCATTACGCGTTCGCCATGCTCATCGGTCTTGCGGCGATCATCACGTGGTTCATGTTCCGCGCGGGAGGCGTGCAATGAACCTCGCCGGCAACAGCCTCCTTTCCGTCGTCACGTTCCTGCCTGCGACGGTCGCGATCTTCATGTGCTTCCTCAATGCGGAAGCCAAGCAGAACGCGCGCTGGATCGCGCTCTGGACGACGCTCTTCACGTTCGCGCTCTCGCTCCTCATCTGGATCAACTTCGATCCCAACAATCCGGACTTCCAGTTCGTCGAGGAGCGGGCGTGGCTCGGTACCATCAAGTATAAGATGGGCGTCGACGGCATCTCCATGCTGTTCGTCGTGCTGACGGCCTTCCTCATGCCGCTTTGTATTCTGGCGAGCTGGGAATCCATCGAGGAGCGCGTCAAGGAGTACATGATCGCGTTCCTGGTGCTCGAGACGCTGATGATCGGCGTCTTCTGCGCGCTCGACCTCATGCTCTTCTACATCTTCTTCGAGGCCGGCCTCATCCCGATGTTCATCATCATCGGCGTGTGGGGCGGCGGACGGCGCGTCTATGCGAGCTTCAAGTTCTTCCTCTATACGCTGCTCGGCTCGGTGCTGATGCTCCTCGCCATGCTGGCCATGTACTGGCAGGCGGGCACGACGGACATCCCGACACTGCTGAGGACGGATTTTCCGGTTGGCGTGCAATGGTGGTTGTGGCTTGCCTTCTTTGCCTCCTTCGCGGTGAAGATGCCCATGTGGCCCGTCCACACGTGGCTTCCCGACGCGCACGTCGAGGCCCCGACGGCGGGTTCCGTCATTCTTGCGGGCATCCTCCTGAAGATGGGGGGGTACGGCTTCCTGCGCTTCTCGCTGCCGATGTTCCCGGTGGCATCGGTGGATTTTGCGCCGTTCGTGTTCGTGCTCTCGGTGGTGGCGATCATCTACACCTCGCTCGTTGCGCTGGTGCAGGAGGACATGAAGAAGCTGATCGCCTACTCGTCCGTTGCCCACATGGGCTTCGTGACCATGGGCATCTTCACGTTCTCGCAGCAGGGCATTGACGGCGCGATCTTCCAGATGCTCTCGCACGGCTTCGTCTCGGCGGCGCTCTTCCTTTGCGTCGGCGTCGTCTATGATCGCATTCATACGCGCGAGATCTCGGCCTACGGCGGCCTCGTCAACCGCATGCCGATCTACGCCTTCTGCTTCATG
>CAUJKI010000138.1 GCA_963205015.1 Pseudomonadota bacterium | reverse complement strand
CGGTAGCCGGAGATCGACGAGATGTTCAGGATCGCGCCGCCACCCGCCTTCTCGATGTGCGGGATCGCCGCATGGGACGCGCGCACCGTCGCCATGATGTCGATGTTGAGACCAGCCGCCCAACCGGCCTCGTCATCGGCCATACCGAAGCCGGAGGCGTTGTTGACAAGAATATCGATGCCGCCGAGCGTGGTGGCTGCGCTTTCGACATAGCCCGCGATCGCCGCGGCATTAGCGAGATCACAGGCGCCCCAGTGGACCTGGACGCCATGTTTGCCGATATCGGCTGCTGCGGCCTTCAGTCCTTCGGCGCCGCGGGCGCAGATTGACACGTTGGCACCGGACGCCGCCAACGCGAGCGCGATCGAACGGCCGATACCGCGGCTGCCACCGGCGACCACCGCCCGCTTGCCCTTGACTGAAATGCTCATCCTGTATCTCTCCCTGCTCTCATGCGGTGCCTGCGCGCCGGAGCCCGGATGCTTGCGCCGCCGTAATAGCTGCTTCGAGCACCGCGCGGTCCCCGATGTGGTTCATCAGCAGCAGCACGAGGCGGACATTGAGACGCGCGCTCTCGTCATCCGAAAGCCCCTCGTGGACTGCCATGAGACGAGCATAGAGGTCATCGCCCTCCGTGCCGAGGTTCCAGGTGGTTGAAAGCTGGTCATCTGTCATGCAGCATTATTTCCGTTGGCTCGAGCGAAGGCATCCGCAATGTCATCCGCGGTCGGATCTCGGAAGCGGGCGGCGACGTGCTGGTCGGGTCGAATAAGATAGGCGACGCCCGGCGCGCCGCCATAGCGGGCCGCGAGCAGGCCTTCGGCATCCTGGAGGTCACCGGATGGGCCGACGATCAGGCGGCGCACGCCGGATGACGTCGGCGGAAGAGTCTCGAAGCCCAGCGCAACGAAATCGCCGCCGAGATGGTCGAGCAGCCAGCCAGCCTCGCCGCTGGCGGTACGGATCGGGGCGTCGAGACAGGGCGCACCCGGAACCATGGTGCCGCCTAGGCCAGTCGCATCCGGCGAGCCGAGCGGGAAGCCCGCAAGCGAGCAGGGCCGCGAAAGGCGTCCCGAGTTGACGAGTTGCCGCGCGAAAGGATGCGTGCCGGCGAGCGCGAGCACCTCGTCACGGAAGAGCCGCTCCATGTGTGACTTCGGCGTCATGAAGCTTGTCGCGCGGGCGGAGTTGAGGATGTTCTCGTCGGCGCCGTGGACGCGTTCCGTGTTGTAGCTCTCGATCAGCGCAGGCGGCGCCTCACCCTTCAGGACGGCAGCAAGCTTCCAGCAGAGGTTATCGACGTCCTGAATTCCACCGTTGCCGCCACGCGCACCGAACGGCGAGACAATATGCGCGCTGTCGCCGGCGAAGATGACGCGCCCATGGACGAAGCGCTCCAGGCGCCGGCACTGAAAGGTGTAGACGGAGATCCAGTCGATCTCGAAGGACCGCTCCCCTACCATGGCCTTGATGCGCGGGATCACGCGCTCGGGACGGCGCTCCTCTTCCGGGTCGGTACCGGGACCAAGTTGCAGGTCGATCCGGTAGATGTTGTCGGGCTGCTTGTGGAGAAGCGCCGACTGGCCGTCATGGAAGGGCGGCTCGAACCAGAACCAGCGCTCGGAGGGAAACTCCGCCGCCATCTCGACGTCGGTGATGAGAAAGCGCTCCTCGAAAGCGCGACCGATGAAGTCGAGGCCGAGGCTGCGCCGCACGGTGCTGCGCACACCATCGCAGGCGACGATGTAATCGGCAGCGAGGCGATAGGTCCCTTCCGGCGTCTCGACATCGACCCAGGCGTGATCGCTCTCCTGGCCGACGCCGGTTACGTGGCTCATGAAACGCAGTTCGATCAGATCGGGAAAATCGCGGGCGCGGTCGATCAGATATTCTTCGACATAGTACTGCTGGAGATTGATGAAGGCTGGCCGCTTGTGGCCGGGCTCGGGCAGCAGATCGAAGGTATAGACCTCGCGCGCGCGATGGAAGAGGCGCCCGACCTTCCACGTTACGCCTTTCGCAACCATGCGGTCCCCGACACCCAGGCGATCGAAGATCTCGAGCGTGCGCTTCGACCAGCAGATGGCGCGGGAGCCGGTCGAGACGACATTGCTCTCGTCGATCACGACCGAGGCAATGCCGTGCAGCGCGAGATCGATCGCAGCGGCGAGCCCGACCGGTCCGGCACCGACGATCGCGACCGGCCAGCGCCGCCCTGCGCCGCCGTCCAGCTCGGGCGGTCGCGCGAAGGGAAAGACGGGTGAGCGATAGCGTGGCATGTGGGCTTTCCGCTGCCGTGCTTCCCCCTCTCCCCGTTCTTACGGGGAGAGGGTCGGGGTGAGGGGCGGCGGCATACGCTAACGTCGGCAAGTGCCGCCGCCCCTCATCCTAACCTTCTCCCCGCGAGAGCGGGGAGAAGGGACATGTCGCATGCCGGGCTTCCGTCGGCGTCCCCTATCCCTGCAATGCCTTCCACATGGCCTGATCGCGCTCGGCCGTCCAGATGCGCGGCGTGTCGATGCCGAGCGCCTCGTCGTAGGCGCGCGCGACATTGAAGGGCAGGCAGTGCTCGTAGATGGCGTAAT
>CAUJKI010000137.1 GCA_963205015.1 Pseudomonadota bacterium | reverse complement strand
GGCCGGGGGGCGCGCCGCGAGCGGTGCATGAGCGCCGAATGCCGCCCGCGCCTCCGCGGCAGCAAGCCCGAAACCGCGGCAGCCGCCGGAGATCAGCGCGCGCTTACCCTTGAGATCAAAGGATGGAATAGTCGCGGCGCTGCTGGCAGTCATGATCGCTCCTCGGTCGTCGGGTCTCGCGCGCGAACCGGTTCCTCGAGAGGGAACGCGCACGATCGCGACCATACTGGCGATCGGCGCGACGGCATAGCGGCCTCTGGCCGCCTCAGTTCGCCCGTTCGATGGGCGGCGGCGCGAAGGCCGTCACCTCACCCGGATCGCCCTCGAAGCGCTCGACCTCGACCAGCGCCGTATGCGCGATCGGCCCCTGGCCGAGTTTCGAGGTGCCCTTATCAGGCGTCAGCATGTTCGGGTTGCCATGCTTGTCGAGGGCCCCGATGCGGCCCGGCTCCGTGGGATCGTACCACGCGCCTGTCGCGAGACGGATGACGCCGGGCAGAAGCCCATCTGACAGAACCGCCGTCGCCAGAGTCGCGCCGCGATCATTGAAGACGCGGACCGTATCGTGCTCGGCAATGCCGCGGCGTCTCGCATCCTCGGGATGGATGAGAACCGGCTCGCGCCCGTTGACTTTCAGCGCGAGACTCTCGCCCGCAAAATCCATCTGCGAATGAAGCTTGCCTGCCGGCTGGTTCGAAATCATGTGCAGCGGGTAGCTCTTCGCCTTCTCGGAGCCGAGCCACTCAAGGGGCTCCATCCACACGGGATGGCCCGGGCAGTCGTCATAGCCGAAGCTCGCGATGCGCTCGCTGTAGATCTCGATCTTGCCGGAAGGCGTTTTCAGTTTCTTCGCAGCGGGCTCGGCGCGGAAGTCGGCAAGCACGGTGTGCGGCTTTGCCGGTACGGGGCTCTCGGCATTGCCCTCCTCCCAGAAGACATCAAAGTTCGGAAGCTCCACGCCGGCGCGCGATGCATCCTGGCGCGCTACCTCGTAGATGTGGCGCAGCCAGTCCATTTCCTCGCGGCCCTCCGTGAAGGTCTTCTCCACGCCGACCTTGCGCGCCAGCGCACGAAAGATGTCGTAATCGTTGCGCGCCTCGCCGACGGGATCGACGGCTTTCTTCATGGCAATGATGAAGCGGTCGCGGGAGCTCGCGCCGATATCGTTGCGTTCGAGCGTCGTCGTGGCGGGCAGCACGATATCGGCGAAGCGCGCGGTCGCCGTCCACCAGGGCTCATTGACGATCACTGTATCGGGCCGCTTCCAGGCTTCGATGAGCCGATTGAGATCCTGGTGATGATGGAATGGATTGCCGCCGCACCAGTAGATCATGCGCGTGTCGGGATAGATGCGATCCTCGCCGTCGAAGCTGTAGGTTTTGCCCGGATTAAGCAGCAGGTCCGAGATGCGTGCAACGGGAATGAAGCTCCCCGTCGGGTTGCTGCCAGCCGAAAGCGCAGGCGCGGAATAGACGGTGACCGGATTGCCCTGGCCGTGCATCGAGCCATATCCAAACCCGAAGCCACCTCCCGGCAGTCCCACCTGGCCGAGGATCGCGCCGAGCACAGCCGTCATCCAGAACGTCTGCTCGCCGTGATCGCCGCGCTGGAGCGAATAGCTCGTCCCGATCATCGTACGAACGGCCGCCATGCGGCGAGCGAGCTTGCGGATCGTATCGGCGTCGATGCCCGTGATCGCGGCGGCCCACTCGGCCGTCTTTGGCGTTCCGTCATCGCCTCCGAGCAGATAGCGCTCGAAGCGCTCGAAGCCGACGGCGTAGCGCTCAAGGAACTCCTTGTCGTGCAGGCTCTCGCTGACGAGCGTGTGGGCAAGCCCGATCATCATGGCAACATCCGTATTCGGTCGGATGGGTAGCCACGTCGCGCGCGCGATCTCTGGCGTGTCGTCGCGTACGGGCGTGATCGAGATGATCTCGACACCCTTCGCGGCGAGACGGCCGAGCCAGGGCCCGGCCGTATGCTCCCCCGAGCCGCCCGGCTCGACCTGCGCATTCTTCGTGCCGCAGCCGCCGAAGGCGAGGAAGAGCTTCGTGTGCTCGGCGATGCCGTCCCAGGATGAGAGGTTCCTGAGCGTGCGGTGATCGCCGAGGATGTGCGGGAGGATCGCAAGGCCTGCGGCCAGCGAATAGCTGTGTTTCTGTCCCGTATAGCCGCCGAAGCAGTTCATGAAACGCTGGAGCTGCGTCTTGGCATGATGAAAGCGGCCGGCGCTCGCCCAACCGTAGGAGCCGGCAAAGATCGCCTCGTTGCCATAGGCCGCCTTGATGCGCTTCAGCTCGCCCGAGACGATGTCGAGCGCCTCGTCCCAGGGCACTTCGACGAAGGGTTCCGCACCGCGGCCCGTGCCGCCAGCCTTGTAGCCCTTCTCGAGCCAGCTCTTGCGGATCGCCGGCCGCGCGACACGGGCGTCGTGATAGAGGGCTTCGGGCATCCCGCGCAGGATTGGCGAGGGGTCCATATCGCGCTTGGCGGGCTCGATATCGACCAGCCGTCCGTCCTCGACAATGGCCGTGAAGGCACCCCAATGTGAACCGTGCGTGATCTTGTTCATCTGCAGTGCTCATCCCGTTTGGGACGCAGGCGTGGGAGGAACGTTGAGTATAGGGCTATGATTCAGCCGTGCGTCTGTCCAGCGCCGGAAATGCATAAGCTCTTGAGTTGGCCGCGCCTCATGACATGATGTTCACCAAAAGGACGCCATCAGGAGGAAATCATGCTCGACATCATCATCCGTGGCGGTGACGTCGTCACGCCTGAGGGCGTGGCCACGGCCGATGTCGGCATCAAGGGCGAGACCATTGCCGCGGTGGCGGCCCCCGGCGTGCTCGACACCGAGGCCCGCAGCGTCATCGACGCCTCGGGGCGCATCGTTATGCCCGGCGGCGTCGATCCGCATGTGCACATGCAGCATCCATTCGCGACGCCAGAAGGGCCAACGTACTATACGCGCGGACCGGATCATGTCGGCATGGCGGCCCTCTACGGAGGGACCACGACGCTGATCGACTTCGCCTACGTCGATTCCGCTGGCAGTGTCCAAGGGGGCATCGAGGCCAGGGACGCGCAGTTCAGAGGCAAAGCGGCCTGTGACTGGGCGTACCATCTCATGCTGCAAAGCGAGCCGCCGGAAGCGGTCGTACAGGGCCTTGGCGAGGCCATCCAGGCCGGCTACCCGACCATCAAGATCTTCACGACGAACATCGTGCCCCACCGCAAGGATCGCATGGTCGATCTCGGCGACATGTGGGAGGTCTTCAAGGTGCTGGCGAAGCACGGCGGCCTCGGCGTGATCCATGCCGAGGACAACGACCTCGTCATGCACATGTACGCGAAGCTCATTCGCGAGGGCCGCACGGGCTTCGAGAACATGGCCGAGGTGCACAGCCAGCTTTCGGAGGACATCAGTTTCCGCCGCGTGATTCGCCTCGCCGAAAGCGTGCCTGGCTGCGCACTCTACATGATGCACGTCTCGGCAGAAACCGGCGTCGCTGCCATCCGGGAAGCCCGCGCGAAAGGCCTGCCCATCTACGGCGAGAGCCTGCATCAGTACATGCTCTACACGGCCGAGGACTACAGGCGGCCGAACGGGCAGATCTACCACACCTATCCTTCACTGAAGACGAAAGCCGATCAGCAGGCGCTGTGGGCCGGCACGCTCGACGGCGCGATCAACTGCGTCGCGACCGACGACCTCTGCTGCACGCTGCGCGAGAAGACGCTCGGGCGGCGCATCGACGATACGACGGGCGGTAATTCGGGGATCGAGCCGCGCCTCGCGGTCATGTATACGGAGATGGTCACCCGACGCGGCTATTCGCTCTCGCGCTACGTCGATCTCGTCTCGACGAATGCGGCGAAGATCATGGGGCTTTATCCGCGCAAGGGAGCGATCGCCGTCGGAAGCGATGCCGACATCACGATCCTCGACCCCGCGCGCCGCGGGCAGATCAAGGCCGCCGATCTTCACCAGACCGACTACACGCCCTGGGAGGGCCACGAAATCAATGCCTGGCCCGTGCTCACGATGCTGCGCGGCACGGTGAAGGTCGAGGATGGGCACTATCTCGGCAAGCCTGGAGACGGCGAGTACCTCAAGCGCAAAATACCGACCGAGATCGTCGCTGGACCGCAACTGTGAGTCACACAAGGACCATGGACGAGGCGCTGCTCGCGCTGATCACGTCGAGCCTCGCGCTGTGGGAACGTGCGGGTGACGTGCGTCGCGAGGCCGGTGGCGCCATCGCGCTCGAGAGTGAGGGCCACGAGGTACGGATCACCCGGGCGGCACCCGATGTGCCCTTCCGCTGGTCGATCACGATCGACGGGCGCGCACGCGTCGCGAGCTCCGTACCCGGCCTCCTGCGCGTGCTGCGCGCGGGCCTCGACCCGGACTTCCGCCCGAGCCGCGTCCGTATAGCCCCGATCGGAATCACACCCTCATGATCCCCGTCACGGTCCTGACCGGCTTTCTTGGCAGCGGCAAAACCACGCTTCTCGCACGGCTGCTCAAATCCCCAGAGTTCGCCCGCACGGCCGTGATCATCAACGAGTTCGGGGCCGTCGGCATCGACCATGATCTCGTCGAAGCCGGCGAGGAGAGCTTCGTCCAGCTCGAGACCGGCTGTCTCTGCTGCACGATCCGCGGGGATCTCGAAGCAACCATGGCGGATCTCGTCGCGCGCCGTGCAGATGGCGTGGTCCCGCCCTTCGAGCGCATCGTGATCGAGACGAGCGGGCTTGCCGATCCTGCGCCCATTCTCAATGCGATCATGAGCGAGGGCGCGCGGGGCTCCGGCCTCGCCCTCGGCGGTATCGTGACGACGGTCGACGCGGTCACGGGGCTCGCCACGCTCGCGCGCGAGGCGCAGTCGGTGCGGCAGGCCGCGGTCGCCGATCGCCTGATCCTGACCAAGAGTGATCTTGCCGGAGAAGCGGCCGACCTGCGCGTACGCCTCGCCGCTCTCAATCCGCGTGCGCCGCTCTCCGAGGCCCTGTTCGGCGAGATCGACGCGGGAGTGCTTCTCTATACGGAATACGATCGGCTCGACGATTTCCACACCCACACACATCACGTCCACGCCGACGATATCCAGTGCATCGCCATCCGCCGGAGCGAGCCCATGCGCGCGCTCACGCTCACCCTGCTGCTCGAAGCGCTCGCGGATCACTGCGGCGCGGGCCTGTTGCGCCTGAAGGGCATCATCAACGTCGCGGAATACCCGCATCGCCCGGCGATCATCCATGGCGTGCAGCACATTTTTCATGCACCCGCGTGGCTCGAGGGCTGGTCTACGGCGGACCACGACACACGCCTCGTGCTGATCGGGCGCGGCCTCTCCGAGGCCTGGGTTCTCAACCTCATCGCGGCGATCGAAGCCGAGATTGCCGAGATCGCACCGCAGCAGGCGCCAGCCCCGCTATAATGGTTCGAAGCCGCCTCACATCTTTGTGTTTTGATGTGAGGGCCGCCGGTCATACTTCGCGTGACAATCAAATGCTACCAAGTTCATATCTTACTCGACCCAATTGATCGGACGGCAGCTACGAAACCGCGGACCCTGGGACCTTCACACGGATGAGCGGAGTGTTTGAGCGCAAGCGCTGGCGGCGAGCCGCCTTCTCAGCATCAACCTTCCTGGCTCTCTGTTCGGCCGCGCCCGCTGCCATTGCGTTCGAAAGCACCGCGGTCACAAGCCCACGCGCCACGGTCACACTGATCAGCGATGCGGCTGCCGTAGCGCCCGGCCAAACCTTCCGCGTCGGGTTGCGCCAGAAGCTTGCCCCGCACTGGCACACGTACTGGAAGAATTCCGGCGATGCCGGCTCGCCACCGGAGATCCGCCTGAGCGTGCCCGAGGGCGCGACGGCCGGCGAGATCATCTGGCCAGGACCCGACCGCTTCGCCGCCGGGCCGGCCATGAACTACGGCTACGAGACGGAGATCGTCTTCCCGATCACCGTGACCGTGCCGCGCGATGCCACGCCGGGTCAGCCATTCAACGTGAGTGCCGACGCCGACTGGCTCGTGTGCGAGAGGGAGTGCATCCCCGAGTCCGGCAGCTTCCGCCTGGATATTCCGGTCGCCGCGGCACCGACGCCTGCGAGCGACGACGTGCGCGCCGCATTCGCCATTGCCGACGCGCGCCGGCCTGTTCCGAGCCCGTGGTCGGCGCGCCTCGTCAGCGAAGGTGATGCCTTCGCACTGACTGTCGTCGGTGCCGGCCTCACCGAGGCGGCAGTGAAAAGCGCTTACTTCTATCCGGCCTCGTGGGGCATTACGGATCATGCCGCCCCACAGCAGCCCTCAATCACCGACGGCACGCTCACCCTCGCGCTGAGCAAGGGTCAGACGTTCAACCCCGAAGCCAAGGCCGACGGGCTGCTCGCGTTGACCGACGGCGGCGGCGCCACGCGCTGGTTCGAGATCAATCCGAGCGTCCACGCAGCGCCCGCAGGCAACGCACCCACAGCCTCGCTGATCGAGAGCCTGCCGCTCTGGCAGACCGCGCTCTTCGCCTTCCTCGGCGGCCTGATCCTCAATCTGATGCCGTGCGTCTTCCCCGTGCTCGCCATCAAGGCGACGGCGATCGCCAAGCTCTCGGGTGGAGAACTGCGCGAGGTGCGGCGCGCCGGCACCTACTACACGCTCGGCGTGCTCGTTGCGTTCACGGTGCTCGCAGCGGCACTGCTCGTCGTACGCGCCGGCGGGACCGCTGTCGGATGGGGCTTCCAGTTCCAGTCGCCGCTCTTCGTCGCCGGCATGAGCTGGCTGCTGCTGGCGATCGGCTTGAACTTGTCGGGCGTCTTCGAGATCGGCCTCGGCGTCACCGGCACCGGGTACAGCCTCACACAGAAGTCCGGTCACGCGGGCAGCTTCTTCACCGGCCTGCTCGCCGTGGTCCTCGCGACTCCCTGCACAGCGCCATTCATGGGTGTCGCCATCGGCACGGCACTCGCTGCCCCGGTCGTCATTTGCCTGCTGATCTTCCTCGCCATGGGGCTCGGCCTGGCCGCGCCCTATGCGCTCCTCAGCGTCTTCCCCGCGCTCGCACGCGCCCTGCCGCGACCCGGACCATGGATGCTGCGTCTGCGCCAGGCCATGGCCTTCCCGATGTACGCATCGGCCGCGTGGCTCGTCTGGGTACTCTCGCAGCAGGTCGGCGATTTCGGTGTGCTCGTTGCGCTCTCGGGCGCATTGCTGGTCGCGCTCGCGGCCTGGATCTATGGCATGGCCCAGCACGGCACCGGCCGCGGCCTCATCCCGCGCACGCTTGCTGCTGCCGCGATCGTCGGGACGTTCGGTCTCCTGCTTCAGCTCGACGGAGCGCCGACGTCGGCTGCAAGTACGCAGGCGGGCGTGGCCTCCGCAAACTACGAGCCCTTCACCAGCGCGCGTCTCGCTTCGCTGCGCAAGGAGGGCAAGCCCGTGTTCGTCAACATGACCGCGGCGTGGTGCATCACCTGCCTCGTCAACGAGCGCACGACACTCTCGACTGACGCTGTGCAGCAGGCCTTCCGCGCCGCAGGCATCACTTATCTCAAGGGCGACTGGACGAACCGCAATCCGGAGATCGGCGCTTATCTGCGCAGCTTCAATCGCGACGGCCTGCCCTTTTATGCTTACTATCCCGCCGGTGGGCGCGACCCGGTGGTACTGCCGCCCGTACTCACGGAATCAATCGTAGTGGGCGAGCTCGAGCGCGCGGGCAGATCAGCCCTTGCATCCCCTCAGTCCATCAAATGAGCAGGAGGTTTTCATGACCAACATGCGATCCAAGGCACATCCGGCGGACCTGCCCTTCGACCGCCGCACGCTGATGCTCGGGACGACCGCAGGCGTGACGATGGTCGCAACCGGCGGCCTGACCATGCTCTCGACCAGCCCGGCGCTGGCTTCGCCGCAGATCAACAAGCCCGCGCCGGACTTCACGGCCGTCGACAGCAACGGCAAAACGCAGACCCTCTCGGCACTGCGCGGCAAGATCGTTGCGCTGGAGTGGACCAATCACGACTGCCCGTACGTGCGCAAGCACTACAACGCCGGCAACATGCAGGCGCTGCAACGTCAGGCGGCCGATGCGGGCGTGGTGTGGCTGACCGTTATCTCCTCGCCGGCCGGCGAGCAGGGGCACGTCTCGCCCGAGAAGGCCAACGAGCTGACCGAGACGCGGAAGGCCGCGCCCACCGCCGTCCTGATCGATCCCAAGGGACAGGTGGGCCGCGCCTATGATGCGCGCACGACGCCGCAGATGTTCCTCATCAATGCCGAAGGAGTTCTCGTGTACATGGGCGGCATCGACTCCATCGCCTCCACCCGCGCCGAGGACCTGCAGAAGGCCACGCCGTACTTCCGCGATGCGCTGGCCGCCGTGACCAAAGGCGAGCCGGTCACGAACGCCGTGACGCGCCCCTATGGCTGCACGGTGAAGTACACGACGTCCTGACGTCAAACTGCCGAGGGCGGGAACCATTTCCCGCCCCCTGCACGTTAAAGCCCTATGCATCCGAGGGCTTTGATATGACTTCGCGCCTGCATCTCAGCCGTCGTGATCTTGCTGCCCTGATTGCCGGAGCGGCAGCTCATGTGGGCCTGCCTATGTCCGCGCGCGCCCTGTCCCCTGCGGATAGCTCAGGCGTTGCCATGCGCAAGGCGGCCGTCGCGCTGCTGTTTGGCGTCCGCGCTGAAGTGCGTAGCCACCTCACGTTCGCCTTCGATGCTCCCGAGCGCCATCGCTGGACCTATGTGCCCGGCCGGAGGGCCGGCATCACCCTCGACGACATGACGGCCGACGAGCGCGAGCTTGCCATGGCGCTCCTCGCCTCGTCGTTGAGCCGCTCGGGACTGGAGAAGGCCACGGGTGTCATGAAACTCGCCGCCGTGCTCAAGGATTTGCGCGGCTTCGGGCGCGGAGCCGGCGCCTATGCATTTGCCGTGTTCGGGGATCCGGAGGCGGACCGTCCCTGGGGCTGGCGCATCGAGGGCCATCATCTCTCGCTGAACTTCACGGCCCTCGGCGACCGCGTCATCTCGACGACGCCGCACTGCGTGTGCGCCGATCCCATGGAAGTCACGGAGGGCCTGTACGCGGGCCTCGCCCCCATCCATCGTGAGGACTACATCGGGCG
>CAUJKI010000136.1 GCA_963205015.1 Pseudomonadota bacterium | reverse complement strand
GGGTCGCTACGCGACGCCTCGACGGGCTTTGCCTTCGAGGTGCGCGACGTCGACGCGGGACAGACGACGCGTCGCGGGACGCTGTTCCAGGCGCCGCCACAAGGAGGACGGCCATGAATACAGTCCGGCCAGAGAGTGTGGATGGGCTTAAGGGGCGCCATGTGCTGATGGTGTTTCTCGGTTTCTTCCTCGTCGTGTTCGCGGTCAACGGCGTGTTCCTTTATTCTGCCATCTCGACCTACACGGGCATCGTCGCTGTCGAGCCCTACCGCAAGGGCCTCAACTACAACCAGCGCATTGCCGCCGACGAGGCACAGAAGGCCCAGGGCTGGCGGGACGCGCTCGAGGTGACTCGCAGCGGGCAGGTGACCTTGCGGCTGACAAACCGCCTCGGTGAGCCTGTCGAAGGGCTGGTCGTGAAAGGGACGTTCGGGCGGCCGTCTACGGCGCAGCACGATGTGAAGCTGGAGCTTGCCGAGGTGCAGCCCGGGACGTACGCCGCGCGGATCGGCCCTCCCGAAGCGGGCGCCTGGCTCGTCGCGCTCGAAGCGCGCTCCCTCGCGGCCCCGAACGAGGTCACTTATCAGCTACGGAAACGGCTATGGCTGAAACCCTGAGCGCCACCACCCTGCGCGATATTTCCGGTGATGCGTCGCCGGGCGACACGCACGCGCTGACGCTGGTCGTCGAAGGCATGCACTGCGGTAACTGCATGCGCAAGGTCGAGCGCACGCTTGCGGCGATGCCCGGCGTCGTCGCTGCGCGCGTGAACCTGTCGAACGGGCGCGCCCATATCACGACCGCGCCCGCTGGCGCAGATCGCGAGGCGCTCATCGAGGCGCTGAGAGGTGTCGGCTTCAAGGCCTACGAGCTTGCCGAGAGTACGGCGCCGGCACATGGCGCGTACGACGCCGCGTATCTGCGCCGGCTCGGCGTGGCCGGCTTTGCCGCATCGAACATCATGCTCATGTCGGTGGCCGTCTGGGCCGGCATCGCGAGCGACATGGACGCGTCCTTGAAGACGCTCTTCCACTGGCTCTCGGCGATGGTGGCAGTGCCGGCGGTCGCCTATGCCGGCCAGCCGTTCTTCCAATCGGCGGCGCGCGCGCTCAGAGCCCGCCAGCTCAACATGGATGTGCCGATATCGCTCGGCGTGCTGCTCGCGACGGGCATGAGCCTCTATCAGACGACGCGCGGCAGCGATCAGGTGTATTTCGACGCAGCTGTCACGCTGCTCTTCTTTCTGCTGATCGGGCGCTATCTCGACATGGCCATGCGTTCACGCGCATCGAGCGCGGCGCAGAACCTGCTCGGCCTGCGGGCGACGGCCGCGACTGTCCTCCTTCCCGACGGCACGACGCAGCGCCTGCCGACCCGCGACGTCATCCCCGGGATGCGCATTCTCGTCGCGGCTGGCGAGCGCATTCCGGTCGATGCGCGCGTCCAGCATGGCACGGCCGACGTGGACGAGAGTCTGATCACCGGCGAGAGCCGTCCCCGCCAGGTCGGGCCGGGCGATGTCGTCTATTCGGGCACGATCAGCGTGACGGGCATGCTGGAGACGGAGGCCATCGCGCGCGAGGAGAACACGCTGCTCGCCGATATCTCGCGGCTCATGGGCGCCGCCGAGCAGGCGCGCGGGCGCTATGTGCGGCTGGCCGATCGCGCCGCGCGGCTCTATGCGCCTGCCGTGCATCTGCTGGGGCTCGGCACATTCCTCGGCTGGATGCTGCTCGGATACGGTTGGGAGCCGGCGCTGACGGCGGCCGTGGCGGTGCTCATCATTACGTGCCCGTGCGCCCTGGCGCTTGCCGTGCCGGCGGTTCAAGTCGTGGCGAGCGGGCGCCTCTTCCGCAATGGCATCATTCTCAAGGCGGCGGACGGCCTCGAGCGTATGTCCGAGGTCGACACGATCATGCTCGACAAGACGGGGACGCTGACGCTTGGCGAGCCGCGTCTTGTCGATGGCGGGCGTATCGACGATCGGAGACTCGCCCGTGCGGCAAGTCTCGCGGCTGCGAGCCGGCATCCTTATTCGCGCGCGATCGTAGCCGCAGCCAAGGCGCGTGGCATTCCCTGCGTAGCAGCACAGGGCGTGGAGGAGATCGCAGGCGCGGGATTGCGCCACGTGGACGCCGAAGGCGAGACGCGCCTTGGCTCGGCCCGCTTCTGTGCGATGGACGAGGACGCTGGCGAAAGTGGCTCGACTCTGTGGCTGCGCACGCCCGACGGCCGCGCGACGCCCTTCCACTTCACCGATCCCCTTCGCGCGGATGCCGCCGAGGTCGTTAAGCGGCTCAGCGATGCCGGCTTTCATATCGAGATGCTCTCCGGCGATGGCCGTGCAGCCGTGGCTGAGGCTGCGCAGGCGGTGGGCATCGCCCATTGGCAGGCCGGACTCAAACCGGGCGACAAGATCGCGCGGATCGATCAGCTCAAGGGCGAGGGCCGCAAGGTGCTCATGGTCGGCGACGGCCTCAATGACGCGCCCGCGCTCGCCGCGGGGCATGCCTCGCTCTCGCCGGCTTCGGCCGCCGACATCAGCCAGACGGCTGCCGATGCCGTGTTCCAGGGTGAACGCCTTGCGCCCATTGTCGAGTCGCTGCTCGTTGCGCATGGCGCACAGCGCCGCGCGCTCGAGAATTTCGGCATTGCGATCGGCTACAACTTCATCTTCGTGCCGCTCGCCGTGATCGGGCTTGCGACGCCTTTGATCGCGGCAATCGCGATGTCGGCCTCTTCGATCGCGGTGACGGCAAACGCGCTGCGCCTCTCGCGCCAGCGTCTTGGTCGGGTTTCGGGGAGGCTGTCATGACCGCGCTCGCATGGACCATCCCGATTGCGCTCTTTCTCGGCGGCCTCGGCCTCGCGGGGTTCTTGTGGTCGCTCAAGACCGGGCAGTACGACGATCTCGACGGCGCTTCCTGGCGCGCGCTCGACGACGAGCCGCCCGGATAGCTAGCGCGGCGCGCCGAACGAGGCGTCCAGCGTCTCGAAGAGCCGGACGAGCAGCCTGGTGCGCGGCACGAGGCACGACACGAGCAGATACTCCTGGTGCGTGTGCGGCCCGTCGCCGAGCACGCCGAGACCGTCGAGCGTCGGCACGCCGAGCGCGCCCGTGAAATTGCCGTCGCTGCCGCCACCCGCGACGCGCTCGCCCTTCACCGGGTAGCCGATCTCCTCCGCGAGCCGCACGGTGTGATCATAGAGTCGCTGGATGGCGGGCGATTTCACGAAAGAGGGGCGGTAAAGCCCGGGCGTCACCTCGAGCTTCACATCCGGATCATGGCTTGTGAGTGCGAGCAGCTTCGCGCGCACCTCCGCCTCGTGCTCGGGCAGGGGCACGAGGCAATAGACGATGGCCTCGGCATGGAGCGGCACCATGTTTTCGTGCGTGCCGCCGTGCACGATGCCGACGTTGAGCGTGACGTTGCGCGCGTAGTCGGTCATCGCCTCGATGATTAGGATCTGGCGCGCCATCTCGCGGATCGCGCTGCGGCCCTTGGCATGATAGGCCCCAGCGTGCGCCGGAATGCCAGTCGTCTTCAAGTGATAGCGCGCGATACCGTGGCGCGCGATCGTGATACGGCCGAAGTCGCCGGAAGGTTCAACTACGAGCACGATGGCGTGCTTCTTTGCTTCGGCTTCGATATGCGATCGCGAAAAGGGACTGCCGATCTCCTCGTCGGGGATCATCATGACCGTGACGGGAAGATGCGGGCGTCGGCCGGTCGTGTGCAGATGCGCGAGCGCCGAGAAGGCGATCGCGTTACCGCCTTTCATGTCGTAGATGCCGGGCCCATACGCGCGGTCATCCTCGACGCGCATGGGCAATGGTCCCGCGAGCGTGCCGATGGGATGTACCGTGTCCATGTGCCCGAGCAGCAGGATGCCCGGTCCATTCGCCGCGCCCGGCACGCGCCCGATCAGGATGTCGCCGATGCCGTTCTCGCCCGGAATGCGCTCGATGCTGGCGCCAATGGCGCGCAGCAGCCCCTCGGCGTGCGCGGAGACGCGATTGACGGCCGCGGCATCCTGGGTGGGGCTCTCTATCGCGACCCAGGCATTGACGGCAGCGAGCAGGGCTTCGGGCGTGAGGTCGCGCATTGGAGAGGCCTTCAGCGGAACACGGCTTTGATGCTCACAGTGGCGCTTTGCTGACTAGACGCAACTGCCCGCGCCATTCAGCGCGCGGTCATAAGCCTCTGCGAGCCGGATCGAAAGGCGGATCGTTGGTGCCCGCCGCCTCGCGTTCGGCAGCTTTCTCGTCGGCACGGCCACGCTCGACCTCGCGGGCGAGAGCGAACAGCGCTTCCTTCATGCCCTGGCCTGACACCGCCGAGATGATCAGCGGTTTCTTGCGCGCCGCGCGCTGAAGCTCGGCCGTTTTCTCCGCAATCACATCCTCGGTGAGTGCATCGCACTTCGTGAGCGCCACGAGCTCTTTCTTGCGCGCGAGCCCGCCACCATAGGCTTTCAGCTCTGCCCGCACGGTCTTGTAGGCATCGGCCACGTCCTCACCCGTCGCATCGACGAGGTGGAGCAATGCGCGGCAGCGCTCAACGTGGCCAAGAAAGCGCGTGCCGAGGCCGGCGCCTTCGTGCGCCCCTTCGATCAGACCCGGAATATCGGCCAGCACGAAATCGACGTCGCCGGCGCGGACGACGCCCAGGTTCGGATGCAGCGTCGTGAAGGGGTAGTCGGCGATCTTCGGCTTGGCTCGTGAGACCGCTGCGAGGAACGTCGACTTCCCTGCATTCGGCAGCCCGACGAGGCCCGCATCGGCAATCAGCTTGAGGCGCAGCCAGAGCGTCAGCTCCTGGCCCGGCTGTCCTGGATTGGCATGGCGCGGGGCCTGGTTGGTCGGCGACTTGAAATAGGCATTGCCGAACCCGCCATTGCCGCCGCGCGCGATCAGCGCCCGCTGGCCGGGCTCCGTCATGTCCGCGATCAGCGTCTCACTGTCCTCGGCGAGGATCTCCGTCCCCGGCGGGACCTTTATGATGCAGTCGGCGCCACTTGGGCCCGTGCGGTTGCGGCCCATGCCGGGAATGCCATTCTTGGCCTTGAAGTGCTGTTGGTAGCGGAAGTCGATCAGCGTGTTGAGGTTCTCGACGCACTCGACCCACACGTCCCCGCCCTTGCCGCCGTCGCCTCCGTCGGGGCCGCCGAACTCGATGAACTTCTCGCGCCGGAAGCTGATGCAGCCGGCGCCGCCGCTGCCGGAGCTGACGTAGATCTTGGCCTGGTCGAGGAACTTCATGGGTCGAGGCTTTCGGGGCAATTGCCGGGCCGCACCCGGTCGCGGCTGTCCTACCGCTTGTCGCGGTCAAAGTCGATGGCGCGCGGCATGAGGTTTATGTAGGCTGCGCGCCGCAGGCCTCCAAGCTCTCGCAATCGACTAACCAT
>CAUJKI010000135.1 GCA_963205015.1 Pseudomonadota bacterium | reverse complement strand
TGACAGGCTCTTCCTTGGCTTCGGTCGGTGTGCTCTGCTCGCTCATCTCCTGCTGCACGCCGACCGCCACTTCCTGCGGAGGTGTCTCGGGTGCGACCGGCAGGGGAGCAAGCTCGATCATCACGGCCGCGGGCGGCTCGCCGGCAGGAATTGCCGGCTCAGGCCAATGAGCAATGGCGAATGCCATGCTGCCGTGCGCGAGAACGACGAACCCGGCCGCCAATGTCCAGCGCGTCAGCAACTGACGCAACGTTTCCCCGTCGCCGTGATCATCACCGGCCGTCATGGCGCCCCCGTCTTCGCAGCGGTGGCGGATGTGCTCGCCGGCGGCGCTCCCGCCTCGAGACCCACGAGGCCGATCTTGAGGTCGCCGGCGCTGCGCAGGAGATTCATCACCTCCATGAGATCACCGTAATCGACGGTCTTGTCGGCACGCACGAACACGCGTTCGTCGGTGTTGCCCTGTGTCTTGGCATCGAGCGTGGCCTTGAGGCCTTCGCGCGCAAGCGCCTCATTGCCGAAGGCGAGCGACAGGTCCTCCTTGACAGTGAGAAAGATCGGCTCGCTGGGGCGTGGTTCGGCCTTGGCATTCGACGCGGGTAGATCGACCGCGACATCGACGGTCGAGAGCGGCGCGGCCACCATGAAAATGATCAGCAGCACGAGCATGACGTCGATGAACGGCGTGACGTTGATCTCGTGATTGACCTCGAGCTCCTCGGAGTTGTCGCGCACCTTGAGGCTGCCAGCCATGAGCGCGCTACTCCGCGGCGCGCGTCAGGGGCGCAGGCGATGCGACATGCCGCGCGTCGAGCTCCCAGCTCACCAGCCGCTCGATGCCGGCCGAGGCATCCGAGAGTAGAAGCCGGTACCCGGCGATGGAACGGGCGAACACGTTATAGATGATGACGGCAGGGATCGCGGCGACGAGGCCGATGGCTGTTGCCAACAGCGCCTCGGCGATGCCGGGTGCGACCACGGCGAGGTTCGTCGTCTGCGACTGGCTGATGCCGATGAAACTGTTCATGATGCCCCAGACAGTGCCGAAGAGGCCGACGAAGGGAGCCGTGGCGCCGATCGTCGCAAGCACGCCCGTGCCGAGCATCATGCGGCGGCCGGCATTCGTCTCCACACGCGAGAGGCGCGAGGTGACGCGTTCCTTGATGCCGGCCTTGGCTTCATGGCCGCTTGTCCGATCGAGCAGAGGGATCGAGCGGGCGACTTCCTCGCCCGCCTCGCGCACAAGCGCGGCACCGGTGCCCCGTGAGCGCGAAAACATCTCGATGGCCGTACCGAGGTTCCGGGCTGACCCGATCTGGCGGATGGCGTTTCGCAGGCGGCGTTTGGCGGCCCACAGCTCGCAGGCCTTCGCCACCCAGATCGTCCAGGTGATGAACGACGCCGCCGCGAGACCGATCATGACGATCTTCACCACGATGTCGGCCGCTATGAACATGCCCCATGGCGAGAGGTCGTGGGGCAGCGGGCCGGGCTTCGCCTGCGAGGGCTTCTGCGGGATCGACGCAGTCGGCGGCGCCGGCGCCGCATCCTGCGCGCTATGTTCGCGATCCGCGGGGTCGGCGACGGGCGCGCCCGCAGGCTCCGATGGTGCAGCCGCAGATGGTTCAACAGCCGGTGCTTGGGCGGCGGGTTCCTGTGCCGGTGCCAGTGGTACGACTGCGGCCGATGGCGCCTGCTCGGTTCCGGCGGCCGGCGGCGGCGAGGGCGTCTCCTGCGCGCTGAGCTGTACGACAAGCATCCAGACCGCCAGCGACAGCAAGCTCGCCAGCAAGCCAAGGCGTTTCGACCGCATCTTCATACGAGGGCGCGCGCTAGCCATTGTGCAGGACATGGTTCTTCGGACTTTGCTGGCGGGAACGGGCCGATGTTGCCGCGGCCGCGCTGTGCTGCGCTTTCATCAGATGACAGTCGGCACAGGCCATGCGGTGGATGGCGGGGCGCGTGACCAGATCGGCAATTGTGAAACGGTCCAGAAGTGCCGTGACGATCGAGCGGGCGGCATCGGCAATCATGTCGAGATGCCCATGTGTTCCACGACGCGGCGCCCGATCTGAACTCTCGATCAGCTCCGGCTGCATGTGCTGCAACACGCCGCTCAGCGAGATCACCTCTGCGGGCTTGGCAAGACGCAGGCCGCCACGCCGGCCACGGGTCGCCACCAGAAAGCCCCCGTGTACGAGCAGATGGACGACCTTCGCAGTATGAGCCTTGCTGGCTGCGGCTTCGCGAGCCGCGGTGCTGGTCGGCAGCTGCTCGCCCGGCCGGCGGGCACACGCCGCGAGAATGGCGACCGCGATCTCCGATTGCCGTGTCAAGCGCATGAGCGTTTCTCCTCAAGCACCTCAAGGGCAACTTCGGGCGGTGCCGGCCGGGTGGCGACGTAAAGCGCGCAGGCGAGCAGCAGGCCAGCGACGAACGCTGCGAGCCAGAAACCAGGATGGGCACCGATCCAGAACAGTCCGAACCCGACCGTCATGCCGAGGCAGGCCATGATCTTGGCGTTTCGGGGAATGGCTCCTGCCGTATTCCAGGCGCGCAGCGCCGGGCCGAAGCGAGGATGGCTCATGAGCCAGGCATCGAGCCGCGGCGAGGACCGGGCGAAGAACCAGCTCGCAATGATGAGGAAGATGGTCGTCGGCATCAGCGGCACGAACGCGCCGACAATGCCGAGCGCCAGCATGAGCCAGCCGAGGCAGAAATACGAAGCGCGCGCCGTAACCTTCCACATGCCGCCTCTCAGAAATTCCGATGCGCACGCCGCACGCAACGCCCAAACGTGCCCTTTGCACGGGCGCGTCTGGCTGGCTAACGACAGCGGCCCATTCCGGGCCGGTCCTGGCTGGCTTGCGCGTCTCAGTCGGTCGGGGCCGAGATTTGATGGTCTCCCGACGCAGCGGCAGCAACGCCGCTGTCAGATCCAGCTGCGGCCGCCCTCATTCCGCCGACCGCAACGGGCATCAGCATCTCGACCAGACCCGTGACACGCGCGAAGGCCGCCACGGCGCCGACGACCAGTTTCTGCTCTTCGGTGTCCGACAACTCCACCCTATCGAGTGCGCTCGTGAAGGTGCGCCAGTGGAGGCCGCGCCCTTCCGGTGCTCCCGCCAGATGACGCGCGCCGAATGTTTCGCCGAGCCCGAGCCTAGCGGCTTCCTTCAGCAGAAAGGCCGCGCCGAGGTTCGAGCCCTCCGCGACATAGAGCCAGCCGAGCGCTGTCGGAAGGTCGGCATCGGCACCGAATGCGGGGCGC
>CAUJKI010000134.1 GCA_963205015.1 Pseudomonadota bacterium | reverse complement strand
CGGTGGTCGTGGCCGCGCACCCGGCCGATGCGGCCGCCTGACCGGAGAGGAGGACTGTCATGACCTACGTTGTCACCGAATCCTGCATCAACTGCAAGCACACCGATTGCGTCGACGTCTGCCCGGTCGATGCGTTTCGCGAAGGTCCCAACTTCCTCACCATCGACCCGAACGAATGCATCGACTGCACGCTGTGCGTGCCCGAGTGCCCGGTCGATGCGATCTATGCCGAAGAGGACGTGCCGGACGACCTGAAGAGCTATATCGCCCTGAATGCCGAACTGGCGGCGCTGTGGCCGGCGATCGTCGAGAAGAAGGATCCCCTGCCGGATGCGGAGGAATGGGGCAAGGTCAAGGGCAAGCACGACAAGCTGGATCGCGGCTAGGCCGCACGAATGGCCGCCGCAGGGCGGCCGTTTTTTTGCCTTATAAGATGTATCGGTAATATTGCTTTATTGGAGTGGCATTGCTATATTGCAGGCAAGTCCGGGTTTGACGGCTTCATGAACGAGCGACCGACATGCAGAACACAGCAAATTGCAAGACCACCATCGACATCCGCACCGTGCCGGTTCCCGAGACCGCGCCGCGGGTCTTCGCCGCCTTCGACGAGCTCTCGCCGGGCGAGGCGCTGCTGCTGGTCGACGACCATGACCCGAAGCCGCTGTTCGACCGCTTCCAGGCCGAGTCTCGCGGCCAGTTCACCTGGGACCGTCTGGAAAACGGGCCGCGGCTGTGGCGCATCCGCCTCGGCAAGCTGGGCGAGGACGAATTGCGGGTCATCACGCCCTGCAGCTGCGCGCGGTGAGAAACGGCCATGGGCGCCATCATTGAGGCGGAAAGGCAAGGGCTGCTGCCGTTCCAGTCGCCGCGCGACGAGAAATGGACGGCAGAGCGCATCCTGTCGATTCGCCATTGGACCGGCAGCCTGCTGTCGTTCCGCCTGACGCGCTACCGCGGCTTTCGCTTCACCTCCGGCCAGTATGTGCGGCTCGGACTCGCGGACGAATGGGGGGGAGATCGTCTGGCGGCCTTTCTCGGTGGTTTCAGCCAGCTACGACGAGCACCTCGAGTTCATCGCCGTCCTGGTGCCGGGCGGCGCTTTTTCCGAGCGCCTGGCCATGCTTCGGCCCGGCGATGAAATGCTGGTGGAAAAGGCCAGCATGGGCTATCTGACGCTGGATCAACTCGCGCCCGGCCGCGACCTGTGGCTGCTGGCGAGCGGCAGTGGGCTCGGCCCCTTCCTGTCCATCCTGCGCGAGCCGCAGGTGTGGCAGGATTTCGAGTGCCTGATCGTGGCGCACAGCGTGCGCCGGGCGGACGAGCTGGCCTATCGCGAGGACATCCTCGCCCTGCCTTCGGGCGAGCTTTTCGAGGGCGCGCGGGCGAAACTCGCCTATCTGCCGGTGGTCACGCGCGAGCCGGGCGCGACGGCGCTTTCTGCCCGGCTGCAGCAGCTGCTTGCCGATGGGCGGCTGGAAGCGGCAGCCGGCGCCGCGCTGACCCGGGAAGACGCGCGCGTCATGATTTGCGGCAATCCGCAAATGGCGCAGGAGTTGCGCCAGGCGCTGGCGGCGCGCGGCCTGAAGACGACCCGCCGCGGCGTCCTCGGTCAGATGGCCCTGGAGAATTACTGGTAGCGCGCTTCGCGCCGGATCGCGATGGCTTGCCTCTCGCCGGGGATGGCGAGCTGGCGGGCTTCAGCGCCGGCGACCGAGCAGGGCCAGAACACCCGCGAGAATCAGGATCAGCGGCCACCAGATGGCCGCCAGGGCCTTGAGTTCGCCAAACGGCAGGATGCCGAGATTGGCCAGCAGGAGCAGGCTGCCGGCGAGGATCAGGATCACCGGCCAGAAAGTGCCGCGCATCGGGTTTCTCCGGGTTCGGGGACGGCGGGATGATAGCGCAGGGAGCGGCGCATCTTCCCACAATCCGTCCACAGGAATCGCACAGGCTTATACAGGGATTATCCACTCGCCAGATGGCGAGGCTGCGGGTAAACTTGCGCATCCATGGCTCAAGCGCGCGCTATCACTCATACCCTGGGAGGCGACCCGCAGCTGGCGACGCTCAAGCTGCCGCCCCATTCCATCGAGGCCGAACAGTCGCTGCTCGGCGGCCTGCTTCTCGACAACACGGCCTGGGACCGCATCGCCGACCTCGTCGCCGAGGCCGATTTCTACCGTGACGACCACCGCCGCATCTTCCGCCACATCGCCGGGCTGATCGACCTTGGCCGTCCGGCCGACGTGGTGACGGTGTACGAGTCGCTCGACAAGGCCGGCGAGGCGGAACAGGCCGGCGGCCTCGCCTATCTCGGCGAGATCGCCAACAACACGCCCTCGGCGGCCAACATCCGGCGCTATGCCGAGATCGTGCGCGAGCGCGCCATCCTGCGCAAGCTGGTCGCCGTCGGCGACGAGATCGCCGCCAGCGCGCTGAACCCGGCCGGTCGCGAGGCGAAGATGCTGCTCGACGAGGCCGAGGCGAAGGTGTTCGAGATCAAGGACGCCGGCTCGCGCAAGACCGAGGGCTTCACCGTCATCCAGCCGCTGCTCGGCCAGGTGGTGGACCGCGTCCAGGAACTCTACGACCGTGAGCACCCCTCGGACATCACCGGCCTGCCGACCGGCTTCCACGACCTCGACATGAAGACTTCGGGGCTGCAGCCGGGCGACATGATCATCGTCGCCGGGCGGCCGTCGATGGGCAAGACCGCCTTCGCCCTCACCATCGCCGAGCATGTGGCGCTGGAATCGAAGCTGCCGGTGGCGATCTTCTCGATGGAGATGCCCGGCACCCAGCTGGTGATGCGCTTCCTCTCCTCGGTCGGCCGCCTCGACCAGAGCCGCGTGCGCACCGGGCGGCTGAACGACGACGAGTGGCAGCGCATGACCTTCGCCCTCGGCCGCCTGCACGACGCGCCGATCCACATCGACGAGACGCCGGCGCTCAACTCGACCGAGCTGCGCGCCCGTGCCCGCCGCCTCTACCGCCAGTGCGGCAAGCTCGGCCTGATCGTCATCGACTACCTGCAGCTGATGTCCTCGGTGCGCGAGGGCGAGAACCGCGCCACCGAGCTGTCGGAGATCTCGCGCTCGGTGAAGGCGCTGGCCAAGGAGCTGCACGTGCCGGTGCTGGCGCTCTCGCAGCTCTCGCGCAACGTCGAGTCGCGGCCGAACAAGCGCCCCGTCATGTCCGACCTGCGCGAGTCCGGCGCCATCGAGCAGGACGCCGACGTCATCATCGCCATCTACCGCGACGAAGTCTACAACCAGGACTCGCCCGACAAGGGCACGGCCGAGATCAACATCCTCAAGCAGCGGAACGGCCCCATCGGATCGGTGCGCGTCACCTTCCTCGGCGAATACACCCGCTTCGAGAACTTCGCGGCCGCCGGCTCATATTGAGCCGGCGCATCGGGGAAAGTCAGTCCCCCCAGTACGGCGCTACAGCACTTCCGCGGCGTGGTCGGCCAGGCGCGAGCGCTCGCCGCGCATCAGCGTGACGTGACCGCTGTGCGGCCAGCCCTTGAAGCGGTCCACCACGTAGGTCAGGCCCGAGCTGCCCTCGGTGAGATAGGGCGTGTCGATCTGGGCGATG
>CAUJKI010000133.1 GCA_963205015.1 Pseudomonadota bacterium | reverse complement strand
CGCGATCCGGACCATCAGGTGACCTTGGCGGCGCTCGCCCGATGGGAGGAGGCCTATGGCACCGTGCCGGAAGGCGCCGTTGTTGCCCTGCGCAGTGGCGGGGCCAAACGCTGGCCGGACCAGAATGAGATGCTGATCCGGGATTCGGCCGGCCGGCGCCGCAGCCCGGGATGGAGCATGGAAGTCTTGCGGGTCCTTTTCGAGGAGCGTCGCATTACCGCATGCGGGCATGAAACGATCGACACGGATCGCGGCCTTGATCTCGACAAGGGGCCTGGTGTGCTCGAGTCCTACATTCTCAGCCTGGGCCGCTGGCAGATCGAGATGATGGCCAATCTCGATCAGGTTCCGGTGCATGGCGCCATCGTGGTCGCGAGCTGGGCGAAGCCGCTCGGCGGGTCGGGCTTTCCCGCCCGGGTCTTTGCAATCGCATGACATCGCGCCAGGCCATCAGAGGGAGCCGCCATTATGCCGAATGACAGGGCGGCGTTCGAAACGGTCTATTTCTATGATCCCGTGGAAGGGGAATACGGCTTTCTCAGCAATTATTTCGAAGCCGGGATCGCCTTCAATGACAGGCGTTATCCCAGCAGCGAGCACGCATATCAGGCTGCGAAGGCGGCTGATCGAGGCATGCATGACTGGCTGGCGGCCTCACCGACGCCGCAGCTTGCGGCGGTCGCCGGCGATGCATTGACGGCGGAGCAGAGCAGGGCGGATTGGCTGGCGATCCGCGTGCCGCTGATGAGGCAGATCCTTCGGGCGAAGTTCACCCAGCATCGAGACCTGCTTGCGCGCCTGCTTGCCACGGGCGAGCGCCGGCTTGCCGAATTGGCGTCCGGGCCGAGCGAGGCCAATCTGTTCTGGAGCGAAGTCGACGGTGCTGGAGACAATATGCTGGGGCGCCTGCTCATGGAGCTGCGCAGCGACCTGCGGAACGCAAATCACGACATCGCGAGTATGGACCGCAAGGCTGACAAGGGCTCTTGACACGATTGCCAATCGTCATAGAAGATTATTTACGTAATCGATTACTGAAGCGCGCGCAGCTTAAAGGGGGGAGCTGAGGCTACGAGAGAAATCGCCGTTCACGGCGTTTGCAGGGATCGACCAGACGTCATCACAAGCATAATCTATCAACCAGTCGAGGGAGCACTCATGAAAGCATTTCGTATTCTGCTGACTTTGGCGGCAAGCACCGCTGCTGCTGCGCTGGCCGCGCAAGCCGATGAAATCACTGTTGCTTCCGGTGGCGGTGTCTATCAGGACGCGCAGCGTGCTGCGTTCTTCAACCCCACGGCCGAGAAGATGGGCATCACCATCAGGGAGGCCACGACGAACGGCCTGCCGGAAATTCGTGTCCAGGTTCAGAGCGGATCCGTCACCTGGGATATCGCCAACACCGCGGCCGAGGAATGCGCGATTGGCAGCAAGGAAGGCCTGTTCGAGCCGCTCGACAAGTCAATCGTGAAGGAAGAAGGCATCGATCCGAAGCTGGTCGGTCCCGACTGGACGGCCAATCTCTACTATTCCACCGTCATGGCGTGGAACACGGAAACGGTCGGCAAGGATGGAAATGTGCCCAAGACTTGGGCCGATTTCTTTGACACCGCGAAATTCCCGGGCGATCGCGGAATCTATGATCATCCGCGCGGCAATCTCGAAGTGGCGCTGCTCGCCGATGGTGTCGCTCCGGCCGATCTCTATCCGCTTGATGTCGAGCGCGCTTTCAAGAAGCTCGAGCAGATCAAGCCGCAGATCACCGTCTGGTGGACATCCGGCGCGCAGTCGGCGCAGCTCATCAAGGATGGCGAAGTCGATCTCATCCAGATCTGGAACGGACGTGTCGACGGCGCGATCAAGGATGGCGCGTCTGCCAGTTTCACCTTTGACCAGGGCATCCTGATGGCTGACTGCTTCGTCATCCCGAAGGGTGCGCCCAACAAGGATCTGGCGATGAAGGCGCTGGGTTACTTCATTGCGCCCGAGCAGCAGGCGCTTCTACCCCTGCATATCGCCTATGGCCCGATCAACAGCCTTGCCTTCGACGTTCCGGGTGTCCTGACCGACGAAGCCAAGAAGCGGATCAACTCGGCGCCGGAGAACGCGGCCAAGCAGATCGTGCTCGACGTTGCATGGTGGGGCGAGAATGGCGCCGCGATGATGGAGCGGTGGCAGAACTTCAAGCAGCAGTGATCCGTCCGCGTCATGGCATCGTCCATAAAGATACGAGACGTTTCGAAATATTACGGCTCGTATGCGGCGCTTGCGGACGTATCCATTGATATCCTGCCGGGTCAGTTTGTGATCTTGCTCGGGCCTTCGGGCTCGGGCAAGACGACCCTTCTGATGAGCCTTGCCGGCTTCATCGATCCCGATCGGGGATCGATCCAGATCGACGCGCAGGAGATTCTGGGATTCGAGCCGAACAAGCGCGAGATCGGCGTGGTGTTCCAGAGCTATGCGCTCTTCCCCCACATGACGGTGGCGGGAAACGTGGAATACCCGCTCAAGCTTCGCAACATCCCCAGTGCCGAGCGGCGCCAGAGAGTCGAGCGCGCGCTGGACACGGTCCAGATGGGAGGCTTCGGAGAGAGGCGGATTCACGAGCTCTCCGGCGGCCAGAAGCAGCGAGTCGCCGTCGCCCGCGCGATCGTCTTCGAGCCTAAGATCATCCTGATGGATGAGCCGCTCTCGGCGCTCGACAAGAAGTTGCGCGAGCAGATGCAGATCGAGCTGAAGCATCTGCATCAGAGGCTGAAGAGCACGATTGTCTATGTGACGCACGACCAGAAAGAGGCGCTGACCCTGGCCGACAGGGTCGTCGTCATGAACAAGGGTCGGATCGTTCAGGAAGACGTGCCGCGCGCGATCTACCACAATCCGAACTCCCGCTTTGTCGCGGACTTCATCGGCGACTCGAATTTTCTGCCGCTTGATGGCGAGCGATCGTCCCTAGTCGAGGTCTCGGTCACGCAAGCATATCGCGAACGGGCCATTGCCGGGCGTAAGCGGCCCCTCCTGGTTCTGCGCCCTGAGAAGCTTGAGATCGTTCCCGCGGGCGAACGTCGGGAAGGCTTTTTCTATATCGATGCCATCGTCGACAATGTGCTCTTCCAG
>CAUJKI010000132.1 GCA_963205015.1 Pseudomonadota bacterium | reverse complement strand
CGTCGTGTCGCTCACATCGTCCTCCCTGGGGCCTCCTGGCGGCGTGGTCCTCTTGTTTCGGGACTCTGAAGCCAAACCCGGCTTGCCGCAGCGCTCGGGCCAGAGTCCACCCTTGCGCCACCCGACGCAACGGGAATCGTCAGCCCCCTGTTGCATGCGGCGTGCGGCCAGGGGGCTTGCCCGAACGGCCCGAGGACGCCAGATAACAGCTCGGGCGGCGCTGTTTGGGGCGCTGCGGTACGAGGACTGCACTGAATGTCGAATTTTTCTCCCCGCGAGATCGTCTCCGAGCTCGATCGCTATATCGTCGGCCAGCAGGATGCCAAACGGGCGGTCGCCATCGCGCTCCGGAACCGCTGGAGGCGCCAGCAGCTCGAAGGGGAGCTGCGCGAGGAGGTCCAGCCGAAGAACATTCTCATGATCGGCCCGACGGGATGCGGCAAGACCGAGATCTCGCGCCGCCTCGCCCGCCTCGCGGGCGCGCCGTTCCTGAAGGTCGAAGCGACCAAGTTCACCGAAGTCGGCTATGTAGGCCGCGATGTCGACAGCATCGTGCGTGATCTCGTCGAGGTCGGCATTGGCCTCGTGCGCGACACCAAGCGGCGCGAGGTCAAGGCGCTTGCCGAGAAGAACGCGGAGGAGCGCGTGCTCGATGCCCTCGTCGGTCAGGGTGCACAGCCCGCGACGCGCGAGGCGTTCCGCAAGCGGCTGCGCGCCAACGAGCTCAACGACAAGGAGATCGAGGTCCAGATCGCGGACAGCAGTCCGGCCTTCCCGACGTTCGATGTCCCGGGCGGTCAGGTCGGCATGGTCAACATCAGCGAGATGCTGGGCAAGGCCTTCGGTCAGCGTATGAAGACGCGGCGCCTGACCGTCGGCCAGAGCTACGAGCAGCTCATCAGTCAGGAGAGCGACAAGCTGCTCGACAGCGACCAGATTGCGGTCGAGGCGGTGAAGCTCGTCGAGAACAACGGTATCGTCTTCCTCGACGAGATCGACAAGATCTGCTCGCGCAGCGATGCGACCGGCCGCGGCGGCGCCGACGTCAGCCGTGAGGGCGTGCAGCGGGATCTCCTGCCGCTCATCGAAGGGACGACGGTCGCGACCAAGTACGGCCCGGTCAAGACCGACCATGTCCTGTTCATTGCCTCGGGCGCCTTCCATCTGGCCAAGCCTTCGGACCTGCTGCCGGAGCTGCAGGGCCGCCTGCCGATCCGCGTCGAGCTGAAGCCGCTGACGCGCGAGGACTTCCGCCGCATTCTCACCGAGCCACAGGCGAGCCTCATCAAGCAGGTCATCGCGCTCATGGGCACCGAGGGCCTGACGCTCAGCTTCACCGACGATGCCATCGATGCCATCGCCGACATTGCCGTCTCCGTGAACTCGACGGTGGAGAACATCGGCGCGCGGCGCCTCCACACGGTGCTCGAGCGCGTGCTCGACGATATCTCGTTCGATGCCTCGGATCGCGGCGGCAATGCCGTCGCGGTGGACGGCGCCTATGTGCGGGCTCGCGTCGGCGATCTCGCGCGCAACGCCGATCTCTCGAAGTTTATTCTCTGAGCTGCAGACATGGTCCGCCAGGAGAGGCCGCGTATCTCGAGCGGCGGGGGTGGCTGCCTTATGTCCGGTCCCGCTCGATCTCGATGCCGACCGTGCGGCAGCCGGGAACGATATCGGGTTTTTCCAGCCGTACTACTGCGCGTGCAACACGCTGATCGTTGAGGCAGCGCTCCGCAATGCGCTCGGCCAACGTCTCGAGCAGGTTCGTGTGCCCGCTCTCGACGATCGCGCGGATGCCCGAGATGACGGAGCCGTAGTCCAGCACCGCGCTCAGGCTGTCCGACTGGCCGTCGTAGTCGTCGACAACCAGCAGATCGACCGAGATGATCAAGCGCTGCTCGTAGCGCTTCTCCAGTTCAAAAACCCCGACGGAGGCCATCAACTCGAGATCGCGCACGAACACGCGTCTGAGCGGCCGGCCACCGTCCGTCGAGGTGCGGGCGACACTGGAGCCTGAGAGGGCAAGTGGCTCGGTCATGGGGCGATCACAGGGTTGAGGCTCGCGGGGTTGTCGGCTCGGTCGAGATCGGGTCGCCGTAGAGCGCCTTTTCGTTCAATCGGTTCCGTCCGTCGCCCGCGGCGTCGGCCAGGCAAGGTGCTGGCCGGCATCGAGGGCGATCATCTGGCCGGTCATCGACGGTGCGTCAAGAATGAACCGGACCGCTGCGGCAATCTCCTCCGGTGGTGTCGCGCGCCGGAGCGGCGTGCCCGCGACCTCCTCTGCGAAGTTCTCAGGTGTCTGGTGGATGCTTGCGAGCACGGGTCCGGGGCCGATCGCGTTCACCCGGATGCGAGGCGCCAGCGCCTGGGCGAGCATCCGGGTGGCAGCGAAAAGGCCAGCCTTCGCGATCGTGTAGGAGAAGAACTCGGGCGTAAGCCGCCACACGCGCTGGTCGATAATGTTGACGATCAGTCCCTCGCGACCGGCCGGAAGATGCGCGGCAAATGCCTTGGCGAGCAGCACCGGCGCCCGAAGGTTCACCGCCTGCTGGCGGTCCCATTGTTCGGCATCGAGCGTCTCGATACGATCGTCCAGAAAGAGCGCGGCGCTGTTGACGAGAAGTTCAGGTGCGCCAAGGGCGTCGACGCATCTCGGCAGCAGCGACTGGGCCTCCCGGGCGTTCGCGAGATCGGCGCCGAGGGCTGCGGCGACACCGCCCATGGCCCTGATCTCGGCAACGACATTTTCAGCGTCCTCGCGCGATGCCGCATGGTGGATGCCG
>CAUJKI010000131.1 GCA_963205015.1 Pseudomonadota bacterium | reverse complement strand
GTGCCATGGGCCCTGTGTGCATGGCTACAGGCCCCGTGGGTGCAATAATCGCGATCTGTCGGTATTCGAAGTCCGGGTCGTTCTCCTCTACAAGTGCCAGCGCCTCCGTCGGCCGGAAGCCCAGTGCGACAAGATTGAGAGCCAGCGGATCGTTCGCGCGCTTTCCGAATGCCTGATTGCGGCTGATGGCGACGCGCGGTCGCACGCCTTCCGATCGTGCGCCGCACGAGAGCGAGAATGTCGCCGAGGCGACGCCAAGACGCCCCGTACGCACGCATCTTGCAACGATGGAGAAGGTCATGGCGCTTTCTCCGCAGATTCGCCGGTTATGGTTGCCATGAAGGCTTGCTGCGGTGGGGTCTGCCGTGGGTTTTCGGATCGCAGCAGATAGAACGGCTCGTAGGGCTTATAGAAGTCGAAGAGTGCGCGCAGTCGTTGGACTGCGTCATCGTGCAGGTCCACGCGCAGATCGATTTCTGAATGAACGCCGGAACCGTAGACCGTCAACGCTGCAGAGCGCGCGGCGACCGAAGCATCCCCTTCGACGAGGCCGCCGGCTTTGCTGCCTTCCTCCAGCGCGCGCAGAAGTCGCGCATCGAGCTCCTCATTGCTGCTCGTATTGAACGAATCTGCCATGACCTCGACGACGCTCGGCCCGGCGAGCCCGATACCAAAGGAAACGACACCCGTGCGCTCAACAGACCCGGAATACCGTGCGGCGCCTTCGGCTGCCCATACGATGCTCTTGCCGTCGAGCGCCGCGAGTGCAATCAGCGTGGCGCCATCGCGGACATCGCTCCCGCCCCGTTTCAGCGCCGTGGCAGGCGAAAGACCGAGGGCGAGCATACTCAGGAGAGCGCATTCGGGCCGCATCTCCGGTGGGCCGACCCGGACGAGCACGCCCACCCGGGGCACAATATGGACTTGCGAGAAGCCTGCAGCGATCGATCGGCTCGCAATGGCGATCCCCAGCCGGCCGGATTTCGGGTACGTAGCGATGATGCCGTATGTAGCGGATGTCACAACGCTCTCCGTGAAATGAGCCCGGTTGGAATGACCGCGTCGACCGGCGGTTGCATATGAGCTGAGACTAAAATGAAATGATTATCTGCGATGTTCATTTTTGTGTTTCCTCTGTAAATGGGCGCGTCGAGGGGCTAAGAGAAAGCAGCCTGGAAGCATGGGAAAGGGACGCATGGGCTTGACCGACAAAGCAGCGGTTTCCCCGAAGAGGGAGGTGTCTGCAGAAGAGACGGCAGCGTCGGGACACGCGGAAGAGGATCGCCGCATCGGGGCTCGGATTCGGGCCATGCGCAAGGAGCGTCGGCTCACAATCGAGAGTCTGTCCGAGGCGTCGGGTCTTTCCGTCGGCATGCTGAGCCAGCTCGAGCGCGGTCTTACGACACCATCGGTGCGATCGCTGCGCGTCCTCGGGGCGGCACTCGGTGTGCCCATCTCCTGGTTCTTTAACCCGGCCCACGCCGACGATCCCGTTGAAGCCGGCTACATCGTGCGTCGCGGATCGCGCGGTGCCATCACGCTGACGCCGAGCGGCATCCACAAGGAGCTGCTGACGCCGGCACAACCAGGCCTCATTGAACTGTACGAGCTGTCGGTCAAGCCCGGCGGCACCTCCGGCCCGGAATTCTACAGCCATCGGGGTGAGAAGGCCGGCGTCGTCATCTCCGGTACGCTGGAGCTGTGGCTCGATAACCGGCCTTACACGCTCAACGAGGGCGACAGCTTCCGCTTCCCGAGCAGCCTTGCGCATCGCTTCGAGAACCGCAGCGCGGGATCGGCGCGTGTGATCTGGGTGGTGGCGGCCTCGACACCGGCTCCGCCGCACATCTGATGCCGCTGCACTGCTCAAGGCGTCTTCGCGGCCTCCTGTGACATGCGGGCCAGGATAGCGGCGACGTAGGCAGGCGGCTCTCGCTGTTCTTGGGAGATGCCGCGATCGAAGGCTGCGAGGTTCCGCCAGTGATGGCAGGCGATCCGGCTATTCGGACCAGCGTTCTCCAGCACCGGCGCGATAGCGGTGCAGCGGTCGTCGGCATTCGTACAGCGCGGTGCGAAGGAACACCCGGCAAGCGAAGCCCCCGTACTCTGCAGCTCACCGCGCAGTGAAATCCGCGAAGGTGGAATGTTGGGGTCGGGTATCGGTATCGCCGACAACAAGGCCCGCGTGTATGGGTGCTTCGGATGCATGAAGACGGCTTCGGTCGCGCCGATCTCGACGAGGCGTCCAAGATACATGACCGCCACTCTATGCGATATGTGCCGCACCACCGAGAGGTCGTGCGAGATGAAGAGATAGGAGAATCCGAATTCCTCCTGCAGATCCTGCAGCAGATTCAGCACTTGTGCCCGCACGGAGACATCGAGTGCCGAGACCGGCTCGTCGCATACGATCAGTTCGGGCTCACAGGCGAGCGCCCGCGCAATGCCGACACGCTGGCGCTGTCCGCCGCTGAACTCATGCGGATACCGCTGTGCCTGTGCCGACGTCAGGCCGACACATGAGAGAAGACGGCTCACGCGCGCCGGAATCTCGCTCGCAGGCACGATCTGATGAAGCACCAGTGGCTCGGCCAGCGTTTCATGGACGGTCATGCGGGGATTGAGCGACGAGTAAGGATCCTGGAAGATGATCTGAAACTTCTTGCGCAGCCTGTTGAGCCGATTACGGGACAGGGCGCTCAGGTCCACTCCCTCGAGCAGAACCGAGCCGGACGTCGGCTTGTCGAGCGCCATGATCATGCGCGCCAGCGTCGACTTCCCGCACCCGCTCTCGCCGACGAGCGCCAGCGTCTCGCCGCGCGCAATCTGGAACGAGACGCCGTCGACCGCCTTGACCGCCGCCTGGCCAGCTTGTGCGTAGTGCCGCACAAGTTCCCGCACATCGAGCATGGGCTGCTGTGCTGCTGGAGTTCCCGTCATGGTTCTACAGCCTCAATCAAGCGGCGCAAGCCAACACGCTGCGCGGTGATCGCCATGGACGGCATTGAGCAACGGCAGGTCGACCGCGCAACGCCGCTGGGCGAGTGGACAGCGCGGATGGAAGCCGCATCCCTCTGGCAGCGCCATGAGGTTCGGCACTGTGCCCGGCACAATAGGCAGGCGCCCCTGTCGCTCGGATACTTTGGGCAGCGAGCCGAGAAGACCGATGGTGTAGGGATGCTGCGGCCGATTGAAGATACTCGCCACCGGGCCGGCCTCGACCACTCGCCCCGCGTACATCACGATGACGTCGTCCGCCATCTCAGCGACAACGCCGAGATCGTGAGTGATCAGGATCAGCCCCATCCCATGGCTGTTCCGCAACTGGCGGAACAGTTCCAGGATCTGCGCCTGAACCGTGACATCCAGGGCGGTTGTCGGCTCGTCGGCAATCAACAGCTTTGGTCGGCAGAGCAGGGCCATGGCGATGACGACGCGCTGGCGCTGGCCGCCCGAGAGCTGATGCGGATAGGCGTCGAGGCGGCTCTCCGGATCGGGAATGCCCACCTCCCGCAGAGCGCCGAGCGCACGGGCGCGCGCCTGCGCCGTGCCGCAGCGCTCATGCGCGAGAAGCGCCTCGGTGAGCTGGCTGCCGATCGTGAAGACCGGATTGAGCGCGGTCATCGGCTCCTGGAACACGATGCTGATGTCACGCCCGCGAACTTGGCGCATTTCCCTTTCGCTGAGCGCGGTCAGATCACGGCCAAGAAAGCTGACGTGTCCGGCCTCGATTCGGCCCTGCGGCTTTGGCAGCAGTCGCATGATCGACAGCGACGTGATGCTCTTGCCGCATCCCGATTCCCCGACAATGCACAGCGTACGCCCCGCGCCGACCTCGAACGATACGTCGCTGATGACGACCATCCGCCCCATATCGGTGGCGATCGACGTACGCAGGCGCGTGACGCGCAGCAGCGGATTGGCCTCAGCCTGCGTCACTGGCCCTCCCGGGTTGGCCGTTTCGACTGGCATGACCGTTGCGGGCCTGCTCGCATGGACCACGCTCATTGCTGGATCTTCGGGTCGAAGATGTCGCGTGCCGCATCCCCAAGGACATTCAGAATGAGCACGATGATGAAGATGGCAAAGCAGGGCACCAGTGCCACGTGTGGTGCCGTGAAGAGGAGCGCGCGGCCTTGGCTCACCATTGTGCCGAGCTCTGCCGCGGGTGGCGGCGCTCCGAGCCCGAGGAAGCTCAGCGATGCCCCGAGAAGAATGACCTGACCAAACCTCAGCGTCACGTAGACCAGTATCGAGGGCGCGCAGTTGCGCAGCACGTAGCGTCTGAGGATCGTGGGATCACCGAGTCCGAGCGCCCGGGCTGCGACCAGATAATCCTGATTGACGACGGACAGCGCCGACGATCGCGCGACGCGCGCAATGGGCGGCACTGTCGAGATGGCCAACGCAAGGATCACGCTCCACGTGCCTGGTCCCGATATACCCGCGATGGCAAGCCCGAGCAGGATCGCCGGGAACGACAGTACAGTATCCATCGCCCGCATGAGGATGTTGTCGGCGCGTTTGTAGTAGGCAGCGCAAACGCCGATCGCCGTGCCGACAATGCCGCCAAGAAACAGGCTGATGAAGCCCGAAGCCAGCGTCAGTCTGATGCCGAACAGGACACGCGCAAGCAGATCCCGGCCCTGCTCGTCGGTGCCGAAGAGATGCAGTGCGCCGGGTGGAACATTGCGATTGCGCAGACTGGTCCGATAGGGATCGAAAGAGGTCAGCAGCGGCGCGAAGATCGCGCCGAGTATGATCAGCACCAGCAGGATCAGCATGACGAGCGCGATCTTGTCCTTCAGCAGACGCTGAAGCGCACGCGGCGTTGTCCTGGCGGACCGAGGCGCAGCGACGGCGACGCTCTGCTGGGTCATAGCCGTATCCTCGGGTCGAGCCAGCAGTAGATGAGGTCGACCATCAGGTTGATGATGAGGAACGACACGGCCAGTACGAGGATGGTGCCTTGCGCCATCGGGAAATCGCTCGATGCGATGGCGCTGATGGCGAGCCGTCCGACGCCGGGCCAAGCGAAGATCGTCTCAGTCACTACGGCGCCACCGAGGAGATATCCCGCCTGCAGGCCGATCAGCGTCACGACGGGCGGCAGCGCCGTGCGCAAGGCGTGCTTTAAAACCACCTTCAATTCGCTGAGGCCCTTAGCTCGCGCGGTGCGGATGTAATCGAGGGTCAATACCTCAAGCATGGCGGTCCGCGTCATGCGCGCAATGGGGCCGATGAGGATGCTGCCGAGCGTTGTGGCAGGCAGCACCATGTGAAGAATACCGCTCCATGTCCACAACGGGCCGCCCCGCCCCTGGAACGGCAGCAGGCCCCAGTGCAGGCCGAAATACTGGATCGCGAGCAGAGCGATCATGAAGCCCGGCATGGAAAGACCGGCCACCGACGACATCATGATCACGCGGTCGATCCAGCGGCCGCGCATCACTGCGGCCAGCGAACCGAGCGCGATACCGACCGGCACAGCAACAAGCAGCGCGCAGAGCATCAGCTCGAAGGTCGGACCCATGGCATAAGACAGCTCTTCGATGACCGGCGCCTTGTTGATGACCGACTTTCCAAGATCGCCCTGCAGCACACGCTGGAGATAGAGAGCAAAGCGTTCGAGAACCGGCCGGTCGAGACCGAGTTCCTGGCGCAGAACGGCAAGAAGCTCGGGAGTTGCCCCTTCGCCGGCGATAACGGCTGCTGGATCGCTGGGCGCGACGATAAGGAGCAAGAAGCCGATAAAGAGCACCCCGATCAGAACGGGAATGGAAATCAAAAGCCGATTGATAACGACGCGAAGCATGGCTGCTCGATCTTCGTCCTTTGGTCAAGGATCGCCGTTGCGCCAGGACGGACCGCGTGCGCGGCCCGTCCAGACAAGCAGGCGGTCCGACTAGAGCGGCTTCAGGTCGAGCGCCTTATAGAGACCGACGGCGGAGATGCTGTGCGGCTTCACACCCGTCACCTTGGTCTTGTTGAAGACGACGAGCTGGCGCTCGTGCGCTAGCGGGATCCACAGGGCCATGTCGACGAGCATATGCTGCGCCTGGGAGAAGTACTTGAACCGCTCCTCGTTCGTCAGAGCTGTGCGCCCTGCTTCGATCAGCTTCACGAGCGGCTCTGCCTGGTCCGGTGCACCCTTGAAGGCCGAATAGTTCTGCTTCGCTGGGAAGTACTTCGACAACATGTCGCCGACTGATGCGTATGAGGCGAACAGCGTCCACATGTCGATATCCTCGCGACTGACCTTGCTGAAGATCACCGCCGGCTCCCAGAGCTGAAGCTGAAGATCGATGCCGACCTCGCGTAGCATGCCCTGCACCGCTTCCAGGCGCTCGCGCCACACTGTGTTGTCCTGGGCGACGAGCACAGGCGAGAGTTTCTTGCCGTCCTTGTACCGGAACCCGTCCGATTGCTTTGTCCAGCCAGCCTCATCGAGGAGCTTGTTGGCGGCTGCCGGATCGTAGCGCAGGAGCTTCGGCTCGATCGACTTGTCGTAGTCGGGCGTATTCGGGGTCGCGGAGAAGTGCGCGGGATCCGCCTCGCCATAATAGAAAGCTTCAGCGATCGCCGCCTGATCCACGGCCATGATCATTGCCCGGCGGACGCGAATATCCGACATGAGCGGTCGGCCTACTCTCATGCCCGCAAAGCCGGTCCACGCGAAGGCGCGCGGTTGTACGATGCCGATGTTCTTGTTGGCCCGCGCCTGTTTGACGCCCGACCACGGGAAGACATACGTGACGTGGGTCGTGCCAGAGAGAATGGATGCGATACCGGCATTCTCTTCGGGCACCACCCGCCAGATCACGCGCTCGGCAAGAGCCGGCCCCTTGTTGTCGTAGAACGATGGCCCCCAATGGTAGGTCGGATGGCGCGTGAGAACGAGCTCGCTGGCCGGGCGCCAGGACTCCCAGCAGAACGGCCCGGTGCCGTTGAAACCGCGGAGCCCGAAGCTGTCGCCCAGCTTGTTGACCGTATCCATATCGATGATGCCGGCATACGGTTGTGAGAGCTGCATCAGGAGTTCGCTGAAGGGCGCCGAGAGCTTGAACTCCACCTCGTATTTGCCGGTTGCCTTTACCGACGTGACGGGACCGATGTTGATGACCGTGCTCGATCGGGTGGCCGGGGCCATCCAGCGGGTGAACGTCGCTTCCACGTCGGCGGCCGTCATCGGCTTGCCATCACAGAAGGTGACGTCCTCGCGCAGTATGAACTGATAGGTCTTCCCGTCAGGAGAGATCGTCCACGACTTCGCGAGGAGTGGCCGGATCGTCTTGAGGTCGTCCTCGATGGCGACCAGCGAATCCGACAGCATGAAGAGTGCTTCTGCAGCGGCGCGGTGGAGTATGCGGTGGATATCGTAGGTCTGCGAGTCGTTCGTCCGCTGGATGATGACCGTATTCGACTGCGCGGACGCTTGGTCAGGAGCGCAGCTAAACGCTGCGGAGAGCGTCGCCAGAGCGGCGACCGAAGCAACGAACGATTTCATCGCGGAACCCCATGAGAGCGGCAGTGCCCGCGTCGGGTCGCGACGCAAGCGCACTGGCACGCAGTTTTGAACAAATGGTTCGGTTCCAGAGAACTGCCCTCGGAGGCGCTCTCCGAGCCGTCAGGCCGACGTCAGGATTTTCATAATTTTGTTGACCAGTCAACAAAATTATCATTATTCTGAAAATCAACGCCGGGGATCATTTTTGTGATGCATCGGGCGTGCCAGCCGCCGTGGGGCATCGGCTTTGCGGCGCAAAGTCGGAGGATCACAATGACTTTCTCGGTTTTGGCCTTCTGCCCCACCAGCGGAAAGATCGGCATCGCGCAAGCTACAGGCACTCCCGCCGTAGCAAATCGCACGTTCCGCATATTTCCTGGGCGCGGCGTGCTTACAGTTCAGGCAGGCCATAATTTTTATCTGCGCGAGCTTGCGGCCAGCCTCTACGAGGCGGGCTACGGTCCCGAACGGATCCTGAAATCGCTGGCGGCGGCCGATCCCCACTTCGAGCAGAGGCAGGCTGCGGTTCTCAACGTCTCGGGCGAAGCCGCGGTTCATACGGGGCCGAAGGCGTTTACGTGGCACGGCCATCGCATCGGCACGAGCTATGTCGTTGCCGGCAACGCGCTCGCAGGCCCGCAGGTCGTCGAAAACATGGCCGCGGCGTTCGAAGGTTCCGCCGGCGAAGAGCTGGAAGAGCGCCTGCTGCGAACGATCGAAGCCGGACGAGACGCCGGCGGACAGCCTGTCGGCCAGCGCTCCGCCGTGCTTCAGGTCTACACGGACAAGCGCTATCCGCTCGTTGACCTGCGTGTGGACGTCAATCTCGAGCCCGTGGGCGAACTGCGCAAGAGCTTCGACTGGTATCGCCCGCTCGCCGCGCACTTCGCAGACTGTTACGAGGCCGGCGTTGTCGCGAAGTATCGCGATCATCTCAATGCCATCGGCTGGCCCACGAGCCCCTCGGCCTGACCATCGACATATCGTTCGCCGCCCGCTTCGCCATAGCGGCATCCGGGCATTTCGTCTGCCGTCGGCACTGATCGGCGGCTTCTCAAGAAAGGTGAGGTTCACGTGCTGACACGTTATGATTCCAACAACCGCTACAGCAAGGCGGTCATCTCGAATGGATTCGTCTTTCTCGCGGGTCTCACCGCGGAGGATCTCTCTGGCGACATCGAGGCGCAGACCACTGCCGTTATCAAGCAGATCGACGACTATCTGGCACGCGCCGGGACGTCGAAAGAGAAGATGGTGAGCGTGAATATCTGGCTCACATCCATGAAGGACGCGCCAGGCATGAACAAGGTCTGGGAGAAGTGGGTGACGCCAGGTATTGTGCCGGCGCGCGCGACTGTGGAGTCCGCCCTCGCTACACCTGACACTCTCGTCGAGATCATGGTGCAGGCCGCGCTCTGATAGAGGCCGCTGCAGACAAACGAGGCAGGCGATCACAAATCGCCTGCCTCGTTTCATTTCGGGGATCCGGCTTTTGCCACATCCTATCTGCAGCACAGATGATCAATCCTCGAACGGCGTCCCCTGCTGTGCCAGCCAGTCTGCCCAGCCTGGCACGGTCGGATCATGGGGCCGGAACTTGTAGTACTCGATGAGCGGCTGCCAGCGCTTCAGCAACTCGGCGAGAGCATCTACGGCGTCCGGCTTGCCTTCGGCCTTCGGCATGAAGTCCACGCGCAGATCGGTGCGCGCATACGTTTCCGTCTCATAGACGATCAAGCAGGAAGAGCGGTGCCCGCCGGCATCGCCACCCTTGTCGCGCCCCGCCGTCACGACCGCAAGCAGCCGGTCCTCGAAGAGCTCGCCTTCGGTATCAAGCCATGCGCGATGCATCGCGGGCACCACCGCGTCGGTCTTGAGCATGTTGCCCATGACGACGAAGTTTTCGCCCGTGATCGCACCACAGTACGGCTTGTTGCTTTCGCCTGTGTAGACCGCAGCGCGACCGTTTTTGTCGACGATACCGATTTGCCGGTGCGCGTGATGGGGATCGGACTCGCGAAGCTCTTTCAGAACTTTCTCCGGAAAGTATCCGAGGGAAAGAAGATTGATGGCAAGCGGTCCGAGGCCTGGATCCGTGAAAGCCTGTGTGCTCACCGCGCCGACGTTGGAGCGGATGAACGGACACCGGCCGCCGACGGAGAGCGGGTTTGTTGTCTGCGCGACACCGAGCAATCCCTTGTCGGCATCACGCGCCACGATGGTCAGAGTCATGTCTCGATTTCCTTCACGCGTATGGATTCTGAGGGAGACCCTTCTCCGAGAGCACCGCCCGGAAGCGGGGCACCGAGCTTGGATCGTTCGTGCGCGCCACGTAGTACGGAATAAGAGGCTTGAACCAATTGAAGACCTTCCGAAGCTCGCCGACGGGCTCCAGCGCGGCATCGACGCGCAAATTGACGATCGGGAACTCTTCCTTCTCGTAGACGACGAGCGCCGACGATGTCTGTCCGTCAGGCTGACCGCCTGCGTCGCGCCCGGCCTCGACGGCTTTCAGAAGGCGCTCTTCGAGCTCATCGCCCTCGCTCTTCTTGAAAGCCTCGGACATCGATTTCACGACCTGCTCGCCGACGAGGACATTGCCGGTGGTGATATGATCTTCTCCCACGACCTCGCCGGCCCACTTGTAGGCCTTGCTGCCAGTGAAGACGGCAGAATTGCCGCGAAAATCGAGGATTGCGATCTGCCGGTACTCGGCGAACTTGTCCCCTTCCTGCAGGTCCTTCAGCACTTTCGCCGGACCGAGGCCGAGCTCCATCAAGCGTTTCGCGATGAGGAGCTGTCGATAGTCGCCGTGCGCCTGAACCGTCACGAGACCACGATGAAGAACGACATCCGTGCAGCGCCAGCCGACCGCCGGCGTGCTCGTCGTTTGGCAGAACCCGGCTTTGCCGGTGCGTTTGCAGAAGCCCAGAATGGTAAAGGTCATGCAGTCTCCTTCGCGAGGTTTGAGGGTTGGTGTTCGGAAGTGTTCGTGTAGAAGATCTCGACGCCCGGAATGCGCGGGGGATCGGCCGCGGCCTTGCGCGGTTGCGCGCGGTCGCGGAGATGGCAGGCGGCGTAGTGTGCGCGCGTTGACGCGACCGCATCGAGCCCCGGTTCCTCGATCGCGCATTTGTCGAAAGCCAGCGAGCAGCGATCGCGGAAGCGGCAGGCCGTCGGGATGGCAAATGGGCTCGGCACCTCGCCGGCGAGAGGCGCGCCCTGACGGCGCCCGTCGCGGTTCACCGTCGGGATGGCATCGAGCAGCACGCGCGTATAGGGATGACGTGGGTCCGAGAAGACGCTTGCGGCATCACCGATCTCGACGATGCGGCCGAGATACATGACCCCGACGCGATCCGAGATCTTGGAGACCAGCGAAAGGTCATGGGAGATAAACAGGATCGTGACGCCGAGTTGCTCCTGTATGTCGATCAGCAGATTGATGATCTGCCCCTTGATCGAGACGTCGAGCGCGGAAACAGGCTCGTCGCAGATCAGAACCTCCGGAGTGGCGGCAATCGCTCGCGCGATCGCGATGCGCTGACGCTGCCCGCCGCTGAACTGATGCGGATAGCGTTCCAGCGTCGAGAGAGGGAAGCGGATGATCTCCGCAAGCTCGACGACCCGCTTTTCGATGGCCGGCGCGTCGCCCCACCCGAAACTTCTGAGCGGCTCTCGCAGGATGTCGCCGACGCGCATGCGCGGATTGAGCGACGAATATGGATCCTGAAAGATCATCTGGACGCGGCGTCGCATCTGCCGGTCTTTGAATATCGAGATATCCGGAACGCGTCGCCCGTCGAAGTGCAACTCTCCGTCGTCGAGATTCTCGAGCCCGGCGACGATCCGCGCCAAGGTGGACTTGCCGCATCCGCTCTCGCCCACGAGGGAGAAGAACTCGCCACGTCGAACCGTCAATGACAGGTGGTCGAGCGCCGTCAGCCACCGTTTCTTGAAGATCGAACCGCCGCCGCTGTACCGCTTCACGGCGCCCTTCAGCTCAAGCATGGTGCACCTTGGCGAGCTGAGACCTGAAGGGTCTGATACAGCGGCACTGGTGTCCCGGTGCGAGATCAATGAGCGGGATCGGCGCATCACAGGGTCCCGGCTGATATCGCGGGCACCGGCTCTTGAAGCGGCAGCCGTCGATCCTCTCGTCGAGAGCTGGAATGCTCCCCTGCATGACGACGAGTCTGCGGCCCGGCGGCGAAAACTCAGGGAGACACGATAGCAGACCGATCGTGTAGGGATGCTTTGGCGCGCTCAGAATGTCGTCTACCGTGCCGGTCTCGACGATCTCGCCCGCATACATAACCGCGATCCGATCCGCCATGTCCGCGACGATCCCGAGATCGTGCGTGATCAGGATCATGCTCAGGCCCCGCCGGCGCTGAAGATCCTTCAGGACCTCGAGCACCTGTGCCTGGATGGTCACATCGAGCGCGGTCGTCGGCTCGTCGGCGATGAGCAGGCGCGGCGAGGAAATCAATGCCAGCGCAATCATCACCCGCTGGCGCATGCCGCCCGACAGCTCATGAGGATATTGGTCGAGCCGCCGCTCGGGATCGGAGACGCGGACATCGGTCAATGCCGCGAGGGCGCGCTTGCGTGCTTCCGTCCGGCTGACTTCGTTGCGAACAACCATGCCCTCGATGATCTGATCGCCGATCTTGAGGACGGGATTGAGAGCTGATAGCGGCTCCTGAAAAATCATGCCGATATCGCGACCGCGATGACGATCGAGCACATGTGGGCGAGCTTTTGCCAGGTCGTCGCCGTCGAAGATGATCTCTCCCTCGCTGATGCGGGCAACGCCCTTGCTCAGCAGGCCCAGCACCGAGAGTGCCGTCAGGCTCTTGCCACTCCCAGACTCGCCGACGATCGCCAGCACCTCGCCAGGTGCGACGTCTAGCGAGACATTGCGCACCGCGGCCAACTCTCGTCCGCCGGTCATGACCGTCACGCTGAGATTGTTGATTTCGAGCAGCGTGTCCATGCAGCTAGACCCGGAGCTGCGGATCGAGGGCGTCGCGAAGGGCGTCGCCGACGATGTTGAACGAGAGCACCAGCAGCAGGATCACCGTGCAAGGGATGATCGCGATGTGCGGTGCGGTGAGCAGCAATCCGCGACCTTGACTGACCATCACGCCGAGCTCCGGTGTCGGCGGTGCAATGCCGAGCCCGAGAAAGCTCAGGGATGCACCGAGCAGTATGAGCTGCCCGAAGCGCAGCGTGCTGTAGACGATGAGCGCCGGAGTGCAGTTGGGGAGGACGTAGCGCCATAGAATTTGCGCGTTCGTCAAACCGACCATGCGCGCGCCGACAACAAACTCGAGATTGACCACCGTCAAGGCTGCACTGCGCGTGATGCGGGCGGCTGGCGCGATCGTCGCGACCGCCAGCGAGATGACGATGCCCGTCAGTCCCGGCCCTACAGCGCCGGCAATGGCGAGTCCGAACAGAATCGCCGGGAAGGATAGAATGACGTCCATCAGCCGCATCAGCGCCATGTCGAGGCGGGGGAAGTATGCCGCAAGCATCCCTGTAGGAATGCCGACGGCCAGCCCGCTGAGAAGACCAAGCAAGCCCGTCATCAGCGTTAGGCGGAGACCAAACAGAATCCGGCTGAGAATGTCGCGGCCCTGCTCGTCCGTGCCGAGGAGGAACTGGAGAGAAGGCGGTTTGCTGCGCGCACGCAGGCTGGTTTGGATGGGATTGTACGGCGCAAGCCAGTCGGCAAGAAAGGCGCTGCCGATGATCGTCACGAGCAGGATGACGCTGATCCAGAGAATAGGATCGCGCCCCAAGCGCGACACCAGCGCCGATACGCGGGACGACGGAATTGCCGCTGAGCTCGCCATCCGTCAGACGCCTCGCGCACGTGGGTCCAACAGACCGGTGATGAGGTCCACCAGGATGTTGATGACGACGAAGGACAGCGCGAGGAAAAGGATGGTTCCCTGCGCCATGGGCGTGTCGTTGCTGGTGATGGCCGTCACGGCAAGACGGCCAAGGCCCGGCCAGGCGAAGATCGTCTCGGCGATGACGATACCACCGAGCAGGTAGCCGGCCTGCAGACCGATGAGGTTGACCGTTGGAATGAGTGCGTTGCGCAGGACGTGACCAACGAGAACCCGGCGCTCGCCGATGCCCTTCGAGCGCGCCGTCCTCACGAAATCCTTGTTGGCTACCTCCAGCATCGACGTGCGCGTCATGCGCGCGATGGGGCCGATCAGGACCATCGACAAGGTCAACGCCGGCAGAATCAGATGGCGGAGGCCTTGCACGGTATAGATCGGCCCGCCCCGGCCCTGCACGGGGAGCGCGCCGAGCTGCACCCCGACAATATTGATCAACAGAAGCCCGGTCATGAAGACGGGCATCGACATACCGACAACGGCGAATGCCATGATGGCCCGGTCGATAGCGCCGCCGCGCCACGCGGTCGCAAGAACGCCGAGGCCGATGCCGAGCGGTATCGCGATCACCAGGGTGGCAAGCAACAACTCGAGCGTGGGGCCGACCGTACGCGTAACTTCATCGACAACGCTCACGCCGTTGAGCAGCGAGCGGCCGAAGTCACCATGCAGAAGGCGCACCATGTAGCGCCAGAACTGTTCGATGACCGGACGATCGACACCAAGCTCACTACGGATGCGCGCAAGGATCTCCGGCGTTGCGGCCTCACCCGCCAGAATGGCGGCCGGATCGCTCGGCACCATCACCATCAGGACGAAACCGAGCAGAATGACGCCCAACAGCACGGGTAGCGACACCGCAATGCGATAACCGAGCTGATTGATGAGCATGATGCGGTCCCGCCTCAGACGACGGCTGTGCCGGGGCGTCGATCTACTTCACGAAGGCGAAGTCGAGCCCCTTGTAGAGGCCATTTCCCGCGAGGCCGTGCGGCTTTACGCCTGTCACCTTGGTCTTGTTGTAGGCGACCAGCATGCGCTCATGCGTCAGAGGCACCCAGAAATAGCTGTCGGCCACCATTTCCTGCACCTTGGCGTACATGGCATCGCGCTTCGCCTTGTCCACTTCGGTCCGTGCTGTCCGGATCAGTGCGTCCAATTCCTTGCCTTGCTCGGGTGCATAGCGGTAGGGCGACACGGGTTCCGTCGCCAGGAAGTACTTCGTCAGCACCTCGCCCACGGTGGAGTAGGAGCCGAAGTATCCCCACATGTCGAAGTCATCCTTGCCAAGGATGCGCGCGACGGCAACGGGCGTATCGGTCAGTTCGAGCTTCAGGTCGATGCCGACCTCGCGCATCATGCCTTGAACAGCCTCGAGGCGCTCGCGCCAAGTGTTGTAGCCGATCAGGACGGGCGCCAGCCTTACGCCGTTCCTGACGCGCACGCCATCGCCGCCGACCTTCCAGCCGGCCTCGTCGAGGATCTTCCTTGCCGTCGCCGGATCGTACTTGGGAAGCTTGGAGTCGAGTGTCTTATTGTAGCCGTCGAACTTCGGCGACACGACGAACGGTGCGGGGTCTGCATTGCCCGCATAGAGCGCATCGACAATACCCTCGCGGTCGACGGCATAGTTCATGGCCTTGCGCACGGCGGGCTCCATCAGCGGCCGATGCGTCTTGACGCCGATGAATGCGATCCAACCGAATGCGCGTGGCTGGACGATCGCGAAGCTCGGGTTTTTCTGAATGTCGGGAATGGAAGTCCAGGGCACATAGTACGATACGTGGGACTGTCCGGTCAGCAGCGCAGCAACGCGCGCATTGTCCTCCGGCATGATCTTGAAGACGACGCGGTCGACTTTAGCCGGTCCCTTGTTCTCGTAGACGGCCGTGCCCCACGTGTAGTGGGGATTTGCCTTCATGGCGATTTCCTCGCGAGGCCGCCAATGCTCCCAGCAATAAGGCCCGCTGCCGTTCATGTGCGCGACGGCGAACTTGTCGCCGAGTTGATCCGCCTCCTCAGCATCGATGATGCCGGCATACGGCGTGGCCATCTGGATCAGGAACTCGGGATAGGGCTCACGCAACTTGAACACGACCGTCTTGGCGTCAGTGGCGGTCACTGACTCCAGCGGGCCGAGGAGAACGGTATTGACGGACTTCGTCGCTGGGTTGAGCCAGCGGCGGAACGTGGCCTCGACGCTGCTCGCAGTGAGTGCTTTGCCGTCGCAGAACTTGAGACCATCCTTCAGCGTGAAGGTGAAGGTCCGGCCATCGGGCGCCATCACCCAGGACGAAGCGAGACCCGGGCCAATCGTCGAAAGATCATCCTCGACGGTCACGAGGGTATCGAGCATGAAGGGAAGAAGCTCGCCGACAGAGCGCGAGATAATTTTGTGCGGATCAAAATTACGGGCGTCAGTGTTCTTTTGGAGATAGATGGTCTTGTCCTGCGCAGAAGCCGGGCTCGTCCACGGTACCGCTGCTGCGAATGCTATCGTTGCGGCACAAACGACAGAAAATGGCGTGATCAACCGGCGACCTTGGAAGGAAAACTCCATGGAAGTGCTCACTTTCTCTGTGCTAGGGCCTGCAACCTCACTTTTATGATAACGTAACATCGACGAAAATTTTGATGGTGTCAAAAATTTATGCAAGACGCACAATGAATGTGCGTGGAGACGATCGGGTATTGTGCGTACGGTCGCGCGTAGGAGTTCATTGCCGGCAAACGATGCGGTTCAGGAAGATTTGGTCCATCCCAGGAAGATCAAGTGGCTGATACTTACGAAAAACATCCCCTGCATCTTGATGGTCTCGGCGCGCGGATTCGCACCCTTCGGAAGGCTCGCCGGCTATCGCTCGTTGAGCTCTCCGGAGCGTCCAAAGTCTCGGTGGCCATGATCAGCCAGATCGAGACGGGGCAAGTGACGCCGTCGCTCAAGACACTTGAGAAATTGCGTCTCGCGCTCGACGTGCCACTCGGCAGCTTCTTCTCTCAGAACGTCGGCGACTCCCGACGCTCCAGGCCCATCGTCGTCCGCCGGGATGCGCGGCGTGCCCTGACCTTCGGACGTCTCGGCCTCGTCAAGGAACTGTTGTCACCGGATGGCGCATCAGGCCTCGAGGTGATGGAGCTGGTTCTCACCGTGGATGGCAGCTCGGGCGAAGAGCCGTGGGTTCGCTCTGGCGAAAAGGCGGGCGTGGTCGTGAGCGGACGCTTCGTGCTCACCCACGGCGCGGACTCTTATGAGTTGGGACCGGGCGACAGCTTCCAGTTCGACGGAAGCATTCCGCACATGTTCCGCAACGGCCATGCCGGCGAGACGCGTGTTCTCTGGATCATCAAGGCCGATGCTGGCTAACGCGATCAAGCGGCATGGTCGTCAGGATTGAGGAGCCCGAAACCAAGCTGCTCTGCTATAAAGGCGTGTTGGAACAGGCAATTCTCGCCGACGGTGGCCCTGTGCCCGAGGTTCGCAGTTTTGTTCGTTAATGGCGCACCGGAATGATTAAAAGTGCGAACACCTATGATGTTGAAGTTGCATCATAATGTTCGCAGATTGCATGGTCGCGCAGCGGCGACGAGGTTAGTTCGCCACCGCTGAGAGCAACGCATCCAGGAGCGGTAGAGCGATCGCGCTGGCGCGCTCGGTTTCAGGCGTAGGGTGAAGCTGGTGCATGTATCGCGGGTGCAGGAGGGAGATTTCCGTCCCCTGTCCCTTCTTGTAGATGCCGATATTGCCGCAGGGTAGCATCGCACTGAGGTGTGCGCCGGCTGCCCATAGCGCTTGCCCTACTTCGGGGATGCAAATCTTCACCAGCGTTATCTGGCCCTGCTTGATCTTGCTGTCTCCGAGATACTGCCACTTCTTCTCTTGCGCATAGCTGCGGATCGCCGCGACGATGGCGTCTGGCTCTTTCGTGCTGGTCTTGAGGATGAATATCGCGTTCGCGCCCTGCGCCTTGGGCTCGTGGGGCACGGCTCCCAGGAATGCGAGAACGAGTGCCGTGGACACCATCAATTTGAATGCACGAGTGATCACGGTCTATGCTCCTTGTGGATTGATGCGTGCGAGTGGGTGGCTCAGCTGCGTCGCGGCGCGTGTATGATTGTCGGAGCGTGCCTGGAAGGGGGCCCGATCGTACCGAGAAAGAACCGAAATTTTGCCGAAAGAGGTCCGAAACATCGGTGCTTGCGATTTGCAATGGCGCAGAACCGCTGTCCCCCATAGGATGTCTACCCAGGCGACGATGCCGCATCAGGTGTGAGATGGACTGTCCGACTTGCCGCAGCTTGTTTGCTCTATGCCTGCTGCTGCCCATCGCGATGTGGACTACCGAGAGTGCGCGCTCAGAAGCATCGCTGGCCATCCGGGGATATGATCCGGTAGCTTATTTTACCATCGGCCGGCCGACGCCCGGGCGCAGCGATCTGCAGTATCTCTGGGACGAGCACGTGTTCCGCTTCGCCACGCCGGAGCATCGCGAAATCTTCAAGCTGGACCCGACGCGATATGCGCCGCAGTTCGCCAACTTCTGTGCCATGGCGCTCACGCGTGGCGAGCTTGTCGAGGCAGATCCAATGAACTGGCTGATCTCCG
>CAUJKI010000130.1 GCA_963205015.1 Pseudomonadota bacterium | reverse complement strand
GTCCAGTATTTCGTCCCGGCGCACCAGCGCGCCACAATCCAGCTCACCGATGGCGAAGGCGTGCGACCACACCTCGTTGGATTCGAGGTAGCCGGACAGGCGGTCGCTTCGATATCGGACGTGATCGATCCAGACCGGGGTCATGCATGATTCCATGAAGCCTATGCATATCGCGCAAGAACGCGCGGGCCCGCGATTGACGCTCGTACAGCAGCCCCGCTCAGGACGCGAGCCAGTTCTCGACGTGCAGTCCTTCAACGCGACGGAACTCGCGCACATTGTGGGTGACCAGGATCGCATTCAAAGCAATCGCATGGGCAGCGATCAGCTTGTCGAGCGGACCGATCGGTGTCCCGGAGGCCGCAAGTGTTGCGCGCAAAGGGCCATAGCACCGCGCTGCCTCAGCGTCGAACGGGGCAATCTCGAGCGACAACAGGAAATCTTCGATCGCCGCACGATTCGCCTCGCGATGGGTGCTTCTCGCTGCGCCGAAGCTGAGCTCTGCCAGAGCGACGGATGAAATGCCGACCTGGCCCACGGCCTTCGCCTGCAAGCGGCGCAGCAGGCGCACGGGACGAAGCTTGATCATGGCGATGCAGATGTTCGTGTCGAGCATCCATCGCATTCAGAACGGCTCCCTCTCCTCGGCGACGGGCGGTTGATCTCTGTCAGCCATGAAATCCGGGGTGAACTTGCCGAGGCTCTCGATCAGTGGCCGCCACGTCCGTACTCGCGGCAACAATACGACCGCATCACCGCATTTTCTGATCCACACCTCGGTGCCGGAGAAACGAAACTCCTTCGGCAACCGCACGGCCTGGCTGTCACCGTTCTTGAACAGTTTCGCGGTCTTCAATGCCTGCTCCACCCAGCCATATATATTTTTTATATATACATTAACAAACGCACATCGTCGAGCCGCATTTCCGGTGTGTTCGCCTGAATAGAAATTCGCGCGGTGCCAGAGCAACTGGGACGTATCTCCCGCAGGGCATCGCAGTGTGACGCGCTGTGTCAGCTTGTGACGCGAAGCGCAGAGCTGCGTCGCGCCCGGGTGACACAGCGCGCGAAACATAACGATGTCGCACAAGTGCGAACTCAAGGCGCGTCAGCAAGTTAGAGCCGCATCACACTGCTGGCACGGCCGTTGCTTCATCATTCCCCTGCAGGCGAAACACGCCGCGACTTTTAGTATCGACCCGGAATCTTCGACCTCAAGGAGTTTTGTCAATGAAGACCATGCAGAAGGGTTTCACCCTCATCGAACTGATGATCGTCGTCGCGATCATCGGCATCCTCGCCGCGATCGCGATCCCGGCGTACCAGGACTACACGATCCGCTCGCAGGTGACTGAAGGCCTGAACCTCGCCGGCGCGGTGAAGGCGGAAGTGGCGGAGTTCTATGCGCAGAACGGTGCGTGGCCGACAGCTCTGACGGGCGGCGTCGGTACGCTCGGTCATGCGGCGGCGGAAATCCCGAGCGGCAAGTACGTCAGCTCGGTCACCATCGTCGACCCGGGTACGATCCGCATTGCGTATTCGAACGCGGGCGGCTTCCAGGCCAACGCCAATCTGAACGGGCTTGTCCTCGACCTTCGCCCGGCGCTCAGCGGCTTGGCGGGTGGCAACAACGACGTGGTCTGGGTTTGCGGCAACAATGCCGGCCCGACCCAAGTCCACCAGCCCACGGTACCGGCTGCTGGCGCGGCGACGACTGTGCCGAACAAATACCTGCCGGCGAGCTGCCGTCCGTAATCCCTTCGGGATTGCCAGGTATCTGGTGCAGAAGCCCCTCTCCGGAGGGGCTTCTCTTTTTTTGGGAGCCCAATCACGCAGACCTCGCCCCAGCTGTGCGACGATCCCCCAGGATTTGACAATTGCCCGGGGGGCCGCCTCCGGTACACTATGGCTGTCAAGGGTCGCTGCCTGCTCACTGCAAGTGCATGAACGATAACGCTTCTCTCGCCCTCGGAGGCTCGCGCTCCGCCCTCGGCGGGCTGCCCCAGCGGCTCGTGCAGGACGGGCTCGTCGATGAGCCGACGATGCAGAGCGCGCTCCAGGAATCGCGGGACCGCAAGGGCGGCTTCGTCACCCAGCTGATCGGGATGGGTGCCGCGCGGGCGCGCGACATCGCGGTCGCGGCCGCCAGTGAATTCGGCGTGCCGCTCCTCGATCTCGACAGTCTCGCCGTCGATCTCGACCTCGTGCGGCTCGTCAACGACAAGCTGCTCGCCAAGCACCGCGTGCTGCCGCTCTTTCGCCGCGGCAAGCGCCTGTTCCTTGCCGTTGCCGACCCGACCAACCTGCACGCCATCGACGAGATCAAGTTCGCGACGGGGCTCGGAATCGAGGCGATCGTCGTCGAGGACGACAAGCTGCAGCGCTCCATCGACAAGGCGCTGGAGCAGGTCGACACGCAGATGCCGAACCTCACCGACGAGGAAGGCGTCGATCTCGAGGGCCTGGAGGTCACGGGTGGCGATGAGGATGCGGGCGAGGGCATCACGCGCGACGATGTCGACGACGCCCCGATCGTCAAGTTCGTCAACAAGGTGATGCTCGACGCGATCCGCCGCGGCGCTTCGGACATCCACTTCGAGCCGTACGAGAAGACCTACCGCGTGCGTTATCGCATGGACGGCATCCTGAAGGAGGTTGCCCAGCCCCCCGTGCAGCTCGCGCAGAAAATCTGTGCGCGCATCAAGGTCATGGCGCGGCTCGACATCGCCGAGCGCCGCGTGCCACAGGACGGCCGCATCAAAATGAAGCTGTCCAAGACGCGGGCGATCGACTTTCGCGTCAGCACCTGTCCCACACTGCACGGCGAGAAGATCGTCACGCGCATCCTCGACCCCTCGCAGGCCATGCTCGGCATCGACGCGCTCGGCTATGAGCCGCAGCAGAAGGCGCTGTATCTCGCGAACCTCGCCAAGCCCCCGGGCATGATCCTCGTGACCGGCCCGACCGGCAGCGGCAAGACCGTGTCGCTCTACACGGGTCTCAACATCCCCCCCCGCGAGGCTACGAACATTTCGACCGCGGAAGACCCGGCGGAAATCAACCTGCCCGGCGTCAACCAGGTCAACGTGAACCCGAGGGTGGGCCTCACCTTTGCCTCGGCGCTGCGCGCCTTCCTGCGCCAGGATCCGGA
>CAUJKI010000129.1 GCA_963205015.1 Pseudomonadota bacterium | reverse complement strand
GGCGGCCGGCGAGCGCTTCCGCCGCTGGGGGTTCTGGTCACACCTTTTCGCTTGGGTGCCGGTCGTCGGCGATCCGCTGACGTTCATTGCCGGCGTACTGCGCGTGCCGTTCGTGCTCTTCCTGCCGCTGGTCGCGCTCGGCAAGGGTGTCCGATACGCCGTGCTCGCATTCAATTTGTAGGTCACATCAAAGGCGTGCCCGATCTCACCGCCTTGCGCCACCCCAGGGCGCGACAAGCAATCCGCCGAGGATCATCGCACCGCCGCCGATCGCAAAGATCAGCACGTGGCTCTGCGTGAGCTCATAGAGTTGCGGCAGGACAGCGCCGGCGACAACCGCGCCGGCGGCGCTGGCGAGGATCATGGCGCGCATGAGCCGCGGCATGTGCTGGCTGTCCGCGAGGTCGCGCACGCGTGCGGCCATGAGCGCGGAGAGGCCGGGTTGCGCCCCGAAAAGAATGGAGGAGAGAAGGAGCACGCCACTCGCGCCGCTCAGTATCGGTGCGCCAATACCAAGGCCCAGCGCGACGAACGAGAGGGGCAACGCCCAGGCCGTACCGAGCAGCAGGCCGAGGGCCGCCATCGACCAGGGCCCGGCGGCCGACGCGAGCCCGACAAGGCTCCAGTGAAAACCACCCGCGGCCATGCCAAGGCCGAGCCCGCGTGCGAGGTAGTCAACCCAATAGAGAGTGTGCGGCACGATGGCGACCGAGAAAAAGAAGTGCCCCGCCAGCAGAAAACGCAGCGGCCACGTCCACGGCGAGGCGTCATGGTCAGTGGCGCGCGCAGGCGCAGGACGTGTCTCTGGCGCGGCCTGCCAGCCCCAGATCGCGAGAACCATGGCCGCAAGCCCGCAGGCCGCAAGCCCGAGCCAGGCTCGCTGCAATCCGCCTGCGAGCAGGCGCGGCACGAGAACGCCGGTCATGAAGATGGCGAGACCGACCCCGGCAAAGACGAAGCTCGCTGCGACCGGCCGGCGCGCGGCCGGCGCGGTCGATGCGATCAGCGCCAGGGAGAGCACCATGATGATGCCGGCCGTCACGCCGACGAGGCCGCGCCATACGCCCAGCCAGGCAAAGCCGAGCGGCAGTGCCGACGCAGCGAGCGTCAGTACCGAGAGCACTGCAGCAAAGGCGAGAAGGCGAAAGGCGCCGACCCGGGTGCTCAGCGGCACGGAGACGAGCGCGCCGAGGGCGAAGCCCGCGATATTGATCGCGCCGACGCGGCCGGCCTCGAGCGTGGTCAGCTCCTTCGAGGAAATCAGCGCCGGGACCATCGCAGTGTAGGAGAAACGTCCGAGACCGATACCGATGAACATGCCACCGCCACCGCCGAGCGCCACCCGCCGCCACGCCGGCCAGCCGTCCGCGCTGCCTCGCGCCTCGTGCGGCGGCGCGGCCACCGCGGGCTCGCTCATCGCGCGAGCTCCAGTTCCACCTTCTGGATCAGATAGGCCCACTTCTGCCGCTGGGCGGTGACCAGCGCTTCCATGCGGTCGCGCAGGCGCGCGAGTGCAGCACAGTCCGGCTTCGGCGCGGCCGAGCCCTCGGCGCCCATACGCTCGATGTCCGCAAGCAGCTCGCTCGATGTCTTGTCGAAGGCCTCGGTGCGCTCGTCCTGCACGATCGGCGCCGCCTCCTTGAGAAACTGATCGTGTGCCCAGCCCCGCTTGTCCCGCAGCGCCCTGAGGCGGGCCTGAAAGATCGGCCGGTTCTGGCTGGTCAGCTCACGCAGCGCCGCCGCCGATTGGCCGACGACCGACTCGAAGGCCTCGCGGGTGCACCCCTGATCCTGCGCTGCCGTCGGGGCCGAAAGGAACAGGGCCAGCACGATAGGCAGCGCCATCCCAGGGGCACATGCCGCTGCCATGCCCGAAAGGGCCTCATATGTGCCGCGAGCGAGGATCAACTGCGAAATTCCTAGCGTCAGGACCGGGTTGATCCTGTCATTGATGCGCCGGCGGCCGCCAGACCCCCGGATGGACGGGCGCGACTGTAGCCGTGTTCCCCGAATCACGAAACACCGACTGCCCGAGCGTGCCACACCCGGCCCGCGAAGACGACAGCGCCCCCGCATAACAGCATGAGCGCAAACCAGAGATCGCCAAAGCGCGCGTAGATGGTCGCGGGTATGGACGGGGGCACGGCTGCATCGATGACACCCACCGCATCGAGGTCGAGGCGGGAGAGGACACGGCCGCGGGCATCGATGACGGCCGTAATGCCATTGTTGGCGACGCGGAGCAGCGGCAGCCCCTCCTCGACCGCGCGCACACGGGCCTGATGGAGATGCTGACGCGGGCCTGTCGAGTTGCCGAACCAGCCGTCGTTTGTGACATTCACGAGGAATGCCGGGCGCTCCCGCCCTTGGATGAGCGCGCGCGGAAAGATCGCCTCATAGCAGATGAGCGGCGCGAAGCTCGCCATGCGCGGGAGGGTCATCAGTGGTCGCGGATTTGGGCCTGGGGTGAAGCCGCCCCGCCGGCGCGTCAGCGGCTCGAGGCCAATGGCGTCGAGCAGCGCGTTGAGTGGCAGATACTCGCCGAACGGGACGAGGTGGATCTTGTCGTAAATGGCCACCGGATGCGCGCCGGCACCGAATGCAATCACGCTGTTGTAGATCCGGCGCTGGGAACCTGGCTGGCCCGGCTCGGGCGGTTCGGCGCGCAGCGCACCAGAGATGAGATGCGTGCCAGCGGGCAGCGCCTTCGCAAGCTCCTCGATAGCCACCGGCGTATCGAGAGGCAGGAAAGGCATGGCAGCCTCGGGCCAGATCACGAGATCGATGCCTTTGGCACCATCCTCCACCCCCACGGCATTGCGGGCGGTGAGCGCCAGGTGCAAATCGAAAATGCGGCGCTGGTGCTCAGGCTGCCACTTCTCGCGCTGGGGTACGCTCGGCTGCACGAGACGCACGCGTGGGCCTTCCGCGGTTACGGGCATAGGCTCGGCCAGCCGCCAGTGGCCATAGGCCATGAGCGCGGCAATCGTCGCGAGCGAGAGGACGAACCCGCGCGCCGGCACCCCATCGGCCCACGCGACCAGCGGCGCCGCCAGCACGAGCACCGTGACGAGACTCAGTCCGTAGATGCCGATCAGGCCAGCCGCCTGCATGAGGCTCTCGGGCGAGGTCAGAGCATAGCCGATCACGTTCCACGGAAAGCCCGTGAAGACATGCCCGCGCAGCCATTCGGCCGCACTGAGCGCCAGCGCGAGGACGAGCACGCGGCTCAAGCCAGGCCGCCATGCCCATGACGCGGTAGCCGCAGCACCGGCCCAGAATAGCGCGAGGCCCGCCGGCAGCACCGTCACCGCAAAGGGCATGAGCGCGGCGAACTTGCTCGCCTCGACGAAAAAGGCTTCGCCGATCCAGATGAGACCCGCAAAGAAGTAGCCGAAAGCAAACCACCATCCGACAAGCGCCGTGCGCACCGCAGGCGCCTCGCGCCATGAGGTCCCCGCCGGCAAGGCCAGCGCGCCGTCGATCTGCCAGACGAAGACGGCAAGCGTCAGGATGAGCACCGGCCAGACATGAAACGGCGCCATGGCCAGCACCGAGGCGATCCCGGCTCCGCCGGCCAATGCTGCGCGCTGCCATCCGGCGCGCGCCCGCACCCAGCCGGCCAGATGCTCTATGGACATGGACACTGGCAGCCTAATCGCGGCTCTCCCCGATGAGCCACGCACGCAGCTCCGTCTTCAGGACCTTGCCGTAGTTGTTCTTCGGCAGCGCCGCAACAAGGCGGTAGCCGCGCGGCCGCTTGTAGCGGGCGATATTGTCGAGGCAGTGTCGGTCGAGATCGCCAGCTTCGACCTGCGCCCCGGGGCGCCGCACGACGTACGCCACGACCTCCTCGCCCCAGTCGGCATGTGGCCGCGAGACGACGGCAGCTTCGAGCACGGCCGGGTGCGTCAGCAGGACTTCCTCGATTTCGCGCGGATAGATGTTCGAGCCGCCCGAGATGATCATGTCCTTCGAGCGATCCTTGATCGTCAGGAGGCCTTCGGCATCCATGGCGCCGAGATCCCCCGTCCACAGCCAGCCGTCGCGTAGCGCCTTGGCATTCGCCTCGGGGTTGGCCCAGTAGCCTTTCATCACGCAATCGCTGCGTGTGATGATCTCGCCGACCTCCCCGCGCGGCAGCTCGCGCCCTTGATCGTCCACGACCCTGATCGCACAGCCCGTGCGCGCGATGCCTGTCGAGCCGAGCCGCTCGTCGTAGCGCGGATGGTCGCTTTCGGCGTGCATCCATTTCGGCAGGCCGGAGATCGTCATCGGCGACTCGCCCTGACCGAAGAGCTGATAGAACTTCGGCCCAAAGGTCGCCATGGCCCGCTTGATATCCGCGACGTACATCGGCGCGCCACCATAGCTGATGGTCTTCAGATTTCGCGTGTCCGCCGATCCGGCGAGCGGATGCGCGACGAGGCGCGTGAGCATGGTCGGGGCTGCGAACATGGCGACGTTCGAATACTGTGGCAGCGCCCGCAGGATGCGCTCCGGCTCGAAGGAGCCGGGAATGATCACGTTGTGTCCGCCGCGCACCGCGAAGGTCACCGCCCAGCAACCGGCACCATGCGAGAGCGGTGCGGCATGAAAGCAGGTATCACGATGATCGATGTAGTCGATATCGGCAGTGTAGGCGTGCGCGGTGAACAGCAGATTGCGATGCGTCAGGATTGCGCCCTTGGGCCGCCCCGTGGTGCCGCTCGTGTAGAAGAGCCACGCCTCGTCCTCGATCGATGCCGGGCTTTCCCCGACAGCGTCCCCCGCGAGCAGCGCAGCATGATCGCGTGAGCCCGTCTCGATGATCGGCGGCAGCGATGCGCCGATTGGCAGCTCCGCGAGCTGCGCCGCTTTGTCGGGCGTGACGAAGCACAGCTTCGCGCCCGAGTTGTCGAGGATCCACTGCAGCTCCTTGGCGTGGAGCTTGGCGTTGATCGGTACGACCGCGAGGCCGGCCCGCCAGACACCGAACATCAGCGGGAGATATTCGAGGCAGTTCTCCATCCAGAGACCGACGCGGTCGCCCGCCTCGAGCCCATGGCGGGTGCGAAGGGCGCTGGCAATGCGGGCAACCTGATCATCGAGCGCCGCATAGGAAAGGACGCGCCCCTCCTCCGTGATCGCGGGGCGTTCACGCTGGAATTCCGCCACGCGCTGAAGTGTATAGGACAGGTTCATCCCGCCTCCCTCTCCTTGCCATCAGCGCCGCGTGAGTTTCCGACGCGCAAACATTGGCCCCTGCGTACTCAGCGGAGCATCGAGGGGCAATTTAACAATGCGAATGCAGACACCAGCACCGTCAATTCCTGCTGACGTTCGGCTTGACGTCCCTTTGACGCCCGTCCGCGAGCCTCGGCGCATTGAATCTTCGCCCGCCGGGGTCCAGAGACATGCTCGAAACGCTTATCCTCGCTTCCTTCAGCTTCTTCAATACCGTCCGTGTCGTATCGTACTTGCCGCAGATCACGCGGATCGCTCGCGACCCGAACGGCGCCACGGCAGTGTCCTATCTCACCTGGTTCCTCTGGTTGTGCGCGAACGGTAGCACCGCGGCCTATGCAGGTGTTATCATTGGCGACCGAGCACTATGCTTCGTCAGTTCGATCAATACGCTCTGCTGCTCGATCGTGCTTTGCCTGACGGTCTATAAACGTCGCCGTTGGCGTGCCGATGCGTTCCGGTTGAGTTCCTGGCAGCCATTGTCGGCCTATCAGGCCGACACCATGGACATCCCCCCGCGGCTTCCCGACAGGGGACCACCCCCGGGATAGCCAAACGGTGACATTTTTGAGTAGGTTGTATCCGATAGCTCCGAGACACGCGGCCTGACCGGTCTCTGCTGAGCATATCGCTCCGTAGGAACTTACGACGTTCAAAGAACAGCGGCTTCATGCGCCTCGTCATTTTCGATTGCGACGGCACCCTGATCGACAGTCAGCATGCCATCTACGGAAGCATGTCCCAGGCCTTCGGTACGCTCGGGCTGCCACCTCCGACGCGCGCCGACGTTCTCGGCATCGTCGGCCTGTCGCTCCCCGAGGCGTTGGCCGTTCTCGCGCCGAAGGAGAGCGAAGCTGTGCGCCGCGAGCTGATCGACGCCTACAAGAACGGCTTCGTCGGCGTCAGGGCGCGGCCCGATCATCAGGAATCCCTGTACGACGGCGTCGCCGCGGCTGTTGTTGCGCTCGCCGCCCGGCCGGACACGGTCCTTGGCATTGCAACAGGAAAGTCCAAGCGCGGCGTTGCCCGCCTCCTCGCGCAAGAGGGCTGGGAGCGCCATTTCCTCACCATCCAGACGGCCGACGACCATCCTTCCAAACCGCATCCGTCCATGATCCTGCAGGCCATGGCCGAGGCCGGCGCGGCACCTCACCAGGCGGTCATGGTTGGTGACACGACGTACGATATGGAGATGGCGCTCAATGCCGGCGTCGGGGCGATCGGGGTATCCTGGGGCTATCACGCGGGCGAGCGCCTGAGATCTGCGGGCGCCCATGCGCTCGTCGAGACGGGCGCACATCTCCTGGATGTCATCGAGCAGCGCCTTGCTGCTCAGCGCGAGGCGGCGGCATGAATGATGAAACCGGCCGCAGGTCCGATCCCGTCGAACTCGCGCGGGGAGGACAGGCGCGGCAACTGCCCAAGCGCTTCTATCGAGAAGTCACGGTGGCTGCGCGCGGCGGTGGCCACGCTGTGCATCTCGATGGCCGGCCGCTGCGCACGCCGGGCAAGCTCGTCCTCGTCTTGCCGACACCGGCCCTCGCCTCGGCAATCGCCGAGGAATGGTCCGCGCAGACCGAGCACATCGACCCGCTTACCATGCCACTTACCCGCCTCGCCAACAGCGTCCGCGACCAGGTTGAGGGCCGTGAGACTGCCGTTCGCGCCGACATCGTGAAATATGCCGGGAGTGACCTGCTGTGCTATCGCGCCGACGGCCCCGCAGGGCTCGTGATGGCACAGGCCGCTGCGTGGGATCCCGTGCTTTCGTGGCTGCGCGCGGCGCACGGTGCCGATCTCGCCGTCGGCACGGGCCTCATGCCGGTAGATCAGACGGATGCCTCGCGCATCGCTATCGAGGCGGCCGTGGCGCCGTTCGAAGCCTTCCGTCTCGCCTCGGCGCACGTGATGACGACGCTGCTCGGCTCCGTCGCGCTGATGCTCGCAACGCTCTCGGGCCGGCTCACGCCCGAGGATGCGTGGAAAGCCGCGCATGTGGACGAGACGTGGCAGATCGCACAATGGGGCGAGGATGCGGAAGCGGCGCGACGCCAGGAGAACCGGAGGGCCGAGTTCCTTGCGGCCGTCCGCCTGATCAGCCTGCTGGATGCGTGAGGCTCAGGGCTTCGCAACAGTGCCGCTCAAGAGCTCAGGCGCAGATTGTTGAGCTCGGTGGCAATCGCGCGGAACGCCCGGCGAAGCTGATCACCGTCCGCCGCATCGAAGAAGCTCGCCGCCGTGCTCGCGCAGGCCCTCAGCGTATCGAGGGCCGCCGAGGGTGCCTGGAAGCCAACGGCATACACGCGAATGCCCTGCGCCTTCATGGCCGTGCATGTGTCGACCGCGATGGTCGATGCCTGGCGCGCCGTCGCCGACGCATCGCCACCGCTGACGCCACCAATCGTGTTGTAGATTCCGTCCGTCATGACGACCACAGCCTTGATGCTCTTGTCATCGTGGTAGCGCGCGGGCTTCGATGCGGTTGGCCAGATGCTCGCCCATTCGGGCGACACGAGATACCAGCCCCAGGCCGTACCGAGATGCCCCGCCGTCGTGCCACCGTCCCGATAGCCCTCGACAGTCCTGCGCAGCATCGCCTTGTCGTCGCTGAGCGGCACGATCTCCGCATTGCTCGGGCAGGCCTGAATGCTGCGTCCCGTGAGGTCGGCACGCACCTTGAAAGCCTGTGAGCCCGTCGGTAGTGCCTCGCTCGTCTGATCGGCGAGATCGCGGCGCTCGTAGACACAGCCGTCGTGCGAGCGTCCGCCGCTTACGGCCGATGCATACGGGCCGGCGTTCACACCAGCCGAGAATGGCGCGAGGCCGACGCGCACCTTGTTCGTCGTTCCCTCGTCGGGAAGCATGATGTCGAGGAGATCGCTTACCGCAATCTTGAGATCAGCGAGGCGGCGCCCGGCCATGGAGCCCGTGACGTCGAGCTGAAGGGCGAGCTCGATGTCGTTGCTCTCATAGATGGCCGTGGCAGCGAGAGGCACCGAGAAGCTGTCGACGCCCGCGAGCCGCCCGAACACCGTCGGCACGTGGCTCGCGAGCGTAAGGTGAATGGAGTTGGCGTCCCGATCGACGGCAACGCTGAGATTGTCGACGACGGCGAAGTTGCCGCCCGTACCAACGATGTAGAGTCTGAAGTAGCGCTCCGCGACGGCCTTGAGTTCGTCGTCCGTCAGGCCGGCCTCGCGCATGGTCTTGGCTGCCGCCAGCGCCGCCGCATCGAGCGCGCTCGTCATCTTGGCCGATGCGTGATAGGCGCGGCCGGCGTCCACCGCGAGCCCGGTGATGAGCACCAGAACGAACGTCGTGAGTGCGAACGTAATTGCGATCGTGCCCTCCTGGGCCCGCCGGAACCGTGCAATCAGTTGCTCATACTGCGTGGGCATGGCGCTCATCCTGGGACATTCGGCAAGGAATGCGGACGAGGGTGCAGCGCCTGTGCCGGGCCGCGGTCGATTGGCTGGATTAAGTCCGGGTTAACGGCCGTAAGGCATTTGTAAGGTTGATGATCCCTTAATCCGGGGGCGAAAACGGCGTTCGACTACCCCAAAAGACTGCGCCAGACGGCCGCCAATACGAGATCGGCGCCTTGGTCTTGCCTGCCCTCAGTGCACCACGCGCGCCAGCATCCGGCCCCGACCAAGCGCCCGTGTTTCATTCTGCTACTGAATATTAACTCTCAGCGGACGCTGCACGGGCTTAAAAATCGGAGATGATGCCGCCCTTCTCCCAATCGCCGTACCGCACCGGATCCGGACCGGCCTGGCCACCCTTCTCGGCAGGTGTCTCGCGGGCCTCGGCATCGCGCTGGCGGCGACGCGCCTCGGCCTCTGCCAGCGCGCGCTGGGCCTCGGGGCTCAAAGGGCGCTTCGGTGCCTCCGGCACCTCGTCTGCCGCCGTCGGGGTTTCCCTGGTCGTCACTTCCAGCTCCTCACCACCTGTTCCATCTGGCATTCGAGGCAATACCTACCATATTAGGGAGTGCATGTTCCGAACCCTGATCTGTGGTTGGGCCGTCGGAATTCAAGGAACGCGAGGTGCCGATGAACTATGCCAAGACCGCGATGCTGCTGGCCCTGCTGACAGCGATTTTCGTGGCTATCGGCGGACTTGCCGGGGGTCAGACCGGCATGGTCATCGCATTCCTCGTCGCGCTCGCCATGAATGCCTTCAGCTTCTGGCGGTCCGACAAGATGGTGCTGCGGATGCACGACGCCGAGGAGGTGGACGAGCGTTCCGCGCCCGAATACTACAACCTGGTTCGGGAGCTGGCCGACCGCGCTGAGCTGCCCATGCCGAAGGTCTACGTGCTGCACAACCCCCAGCCCAACGCCTTTGCGACCGGCCGCAACCCGCAGAACGCCGCCGTGGCCGCCACGACCGGCCTCCTCGAGACGCTGAGCCGCGAGGAAGTAGCAGGCGTGATGGCGCACGAGCTTGCCCACATCAGGAACCGCGACACACTGATCATGACGATCGCGGCGACCATCGGCGGCGCGATCTCCATGATCGCGCAGTGGCTCCAGTTCCATGCCCTCTTCGGTGGCAACCGCAACAATAGTGGCGGCGTCGGCATTTTGGGAACACTTGCGGCCATCATCCTCGCACCCATGGCGGCCATGCTCGTGCAGATGGCGATCAGCCGCTCGCGCGAGTATCAGGCCGACCGTCTCGGCGCGCTCATCTGTGGTAATCCGCTGTGGCTTTCCTCGGCCCTCTACAAGATCGCCGGCATGGCCCAGCGCATCGAGAACCCCTCTGCCGAGGCGGCGCCTGCAACCGCGCACATCTTCATCATCAACCCGCTCTCCGGCCACGGCATCGATAATTTCTTCTCGACGCATCCGAATACCGAGAACCGCGTCGCCGAGCTTGAGGCGCTTGCGCGCGAGATGGGCATCACGAGCTTTCGCAGCGCACCGACGCCGACGGCGTCGCCATCGGCCGGCCCATGGAGCGGCAGTCCGCCGTCCAGCGCCCGCGGTCCCTGGGGTTGATGCGTGGAGCGTGATCGCACCAAGGCGCCGCCCAAGCGTCGCTATCGCCGCCCCGACAATCAGACGGCTATCCGCCCAGGGCAACCTGTCTCACGGGGCCCGGGCGACAAGAAAAAGCCGAGGCCTGAAGCACCTCCCGCCGCGGCCGGCCTCGATGCCCGTGTGATGGCGGTCGACATCCTCGAGAGCGTTCTCGGCCGCGGCAAGACGCTCGACGAGGCGCTCGGCGCCACGCAATCCGGCGCCCGCCAGCGCGAGCTGCCCGCGCGCGATCGCGCGCTCGCACGCCTGCTCGCGGCGACCGTGCTTCGTCATCACGGGCGTCTTTCGACTGTGGTCAACCGCTTTCTGGAGCGTGCGCTGCCGCGCGAGGCGCGCCGCGCCGAACTGATACTGCTCAGCGCCGCCGCACAGCTTCTGCTGCTCGGCACACCAGGCCACGCCGCAATCTATCTGGCCGTCGAGCAGGCGCAGCGCGATCCCAAAGCCGAGCGCTATAACAAGCTCGCGAATGCCGTCCTGCGGAAGGTCGACGCCCAGGGTCCAGCCATTTTGAAGTCGCTCGATGTCGTGAAGAGCGACATGCCCGAATGGTTGCTGGCGCGATGGTCGCGGAACTACGGCAGCGGGACGGCGCACAAGATCGCCGAAGCGAGCCTCGGCGAGGCGGCCCTCGATCTCACGCCGAGGACGCCTTCCGAAGCAGCTACTTGGGCCGAACGACTAAAGGGAACCGTGCTGCCGACCGGTTCGATCCGGCTCGATGAGCACGCAGCAGTCGATGAACTGCCCGGCTTTGTCGAAGGCGCATGGTGGGTGCAGGACGCCGCCGCCGGCCTTCCGGCCCGGCTGCTCGGTGACGTCGCCGGCAAACGCGTCGCCGATCTCTGCGCGGCACCTGGCGGCAAGACGGCACAACTCGCGAGCCTCGGCGCCCGCGTAACCGCCGTCGATCATTCCGCGCCCCGCCTCACGCGCCTCGAAGCCAACATGAAGCGCCTGGGATTTACCGATCGCGTATCGAGCGTGCAGGCGGATATCCTCGACTGGCAGGCATTCGAGCCTTTCGACGCTGTCCTGCTCGATGCGCCCTGTACGGCCACCGGCACCATCCGTCGCCATCCCGACCTTCTCCACCTCAAGACCGTGGCGGACATCGAACGCCTCGCCAAGCTGCAGGCGCGCTTTCTCGCTGCCGCAGCCGCGATGGTCGCGCAGGGCGGCACGATCGTCTA